>NZ_JBFULJ010000020.1:0-31729 GCF_056400385.1 Priestia sp. P5_B4 | reverse complement strand
CTTTTAATACTGATAGGACATCGTCTAAAGGCAGCTTTTGCTCACGAAGTAAAACAAGTACGTGGTACAATAAATCTGCAACTTCCCACTTCAGCTCATCATGGTCACGATTTTTTGCTGCAATAATCACTTCACCAGCTTCTTCTCCTACTTTTTTGAGGATTTTATCTACGCCTTTATCGAATAAGTACGTCGTATAAGCTCCTTCTGGCATTTCAGCTTCACGCTTAGCGATTACTTCTTCTAGCTCATTAATAATAGCAAACCGATTATCGTTTTGTTTATTTTCACCAAGAATTGTTTCATTAAAGCAGCTGTAAGCGCCCGTATGACAAGCAGGACCTTGGGGCTCCACTTTTACAACAAGAGAATCAGCATCACAGTCATATGCCATGCTCACAATTTTTTGTGTGTTTCCAGAGGTTGCACCCTTGTGCCACAACTCTTGTCGAGAACGGCTGTAAAACCATGTTTCACGTGTATCAATTGATTTTTGAAGTGATTCTTCGTTCATATAAGCTAATGTTAAAACTTCTTTGCTCACAGCATCTTGTACAATAGCTGGCACAAGTCCATCACTGTTGAATTTAATGTTTTCAATCGTCATCGAATGCTCACTCCTTGTTGTTTTGCATAGCTTTTAATTTCTTTTACAGATGTTTCTTTATAGTGAAAGATCGAAGCCGCCAAAGCCGCGTCAGCTTCCCCTTTTTCAAACGCATCGACAAAATCTTGACCATTTCCTGCGCCGCCAGAAGCAATAACAGGAACGCTCACCGCTTGGCTGACTGCTTTAGTTAATGCTAAATCAAACCCTGACTTTTCACCGTCTTTATCCATACTCGTTAACAAGATCTCACCCGCACCGCGCTTCACTGCTTCTCTGGCCCAGTCGATTACTTCCCAGTCCGTTGTGTTGCGGCCTCCGTGTGTGTAGACTCGCCATGATTGTAAGCTTTCATCATACTTAGCATCGATGGCTACCACAATACACTGAGCTCCAAAAAAGTCGGACCCTTCTGTAATCAGTGTTGGATTGAGTACGGCTGCTGTATTTAATGACACTTTGTCTGCACCAGCACGAAGCATTCTTTTCATATCTTCTAATGCATTAATTCCTCCGCCCACCGTGAAAGGAATCGCTAGCTGAGATGCTACTTCTTCTACAACATGTACCATCGTTTTGCGTCCTTCATGAGAAGCAGAAATGTCTAAAAAGACTAATTCGTCTGCGCCTTCTTCATCGTAAAATTTCGCCAATTCTACAGGATCTCCTGCATCTCGAAGTTCCACAAACTGAACTCCTTTTACCACACGGCCGTCCTTTACATCTAAACAAGGAATGATTCGTTTTGTAATCATTACGCTTTCACCTCTTGAAGTGCTTCAGCTACTGTAAACTTATTTGTATAAAGTGCTTTCCCTACGATGGCACCAATAACACCGTCAGCTTCATATTTCTTTAGTGCATCTAGATCAGCAAGTTTACTAACTCCCCCTGATGCAATCACACCTTTTCCAGTAGCCTTAGCCATTTCAACAATTCCTTCCACATTAGGACCAGACAGCATACCATCAGTAGAAATATCCGTGAAAATAAATGTTTCCGCACCAGCATTAGCCAATTCTTTTCCTAGTTCTGTCGCTTTGATTGTAGATGTTTCCACCCAGCCTTCCGTCGCAACATAGCCATCACGTGCATCAATACCAATAGCAATACGCGCACCATATTCCTTCAGCATTTTTTTCACAAATTCAGGATTAGAAATAGCTGCACTTCCTAAAATAACACGGTCAATTCCGCTTTCTAAATAGTAAGCAACGTCAGCTTCTGAGCGAATGCCTCCTCCAATTTGCACACGTACATCTAATTTCTTTTTCACGCCTAGCACAAATTCATCATTCACGCGCTTGGCCGCTTTTGCGCCGTCTAAATCAACCATGTGAATCCACTGAGCGCCTTCACTTGCGAATTGTGTGGCCATATCTACCGGAGAATCTCCGTACACCGTTTCTTTTGAGTAATCTCCTTGAAGCAAACGGACGCACTTTCCTCCGCGCATATCAATGGCTGGATATATTTCAAATTTGCTCATACGATGGGCTCCTTTTCTCTACGAAGTTTGCATAATTTTGCAGCATTTGCATTCCGATTGCACTGCTTTTTTCAGGGTGGAATTGAGTGCCAAATACGTGTTCTTTTCCAACAACTGCTGGAACTTCGACATCATAAGGACTTGTTGCTAAAAGCACGTCTTGATCATTTGTTTTTACGTAATAAGAGTGAACAAAGTACACATGACCTTCACTGATTCCATCAAGCAGAGCAGACTGCTGATGAAAATCTAAAGAGTTCCAGCCCATATGGGGAACTTTATATGTCTGTCCTTCGGCAGTAATGCCGGGAATACGCTCGACTCTCCCTTTTAACAGTTCCAGCCCTTTTGTTACGCCGTTCTCATCGCTTTCTTCAAATAAAAGCTGCATACCTAAACAAATTCCAAGCAAAGGCATTCCTTTTGCTACTTCTTTTTTAATAAAGTCCGTCAGCTTTGTTTGATTCAGCTGTTCCATCGCATCTTTGAATGCTCCAACTCCAGGAAGAATCAGCCCTTTTGCCTTTCTTAGTTCTGCAGGATCTGCCGAGATAATATAATCATAGTTTAATCGTTCAAGAGCTTTACTTACGCTGTATAAGTTGCCCATCCCATAGTCGATAATTCCAATCATTTACAACATCCCTTTCGTCGAAGGCACACCTTTGACACGCGGATCAATCGTTGTCGCTTCGTCCAAAGCACGTGCTAAAGCCTTAAACACCGCTTCAATAATGTGGTGCGTATTTTTACCGTAGTGTACAATTACATGTACATTCATGCGAGATTCTAATGCAAATTTCCATAAAAATTCATACACAAGCTCTGTATCAAATGTACCGACGCGCGACGCGGGAATATCACCTTTAAATTCAAAATGAGGACGATTGCTTAAATCTACTACCACTTGAGCCAACGCGTCATCCATTGGTACAAAAGCATTTCCATAGCGCTTAATTCCTTTTTTATCACCGAGCGCTTCTTTGAACGTTTGACCAAGGCAAATACCGATATCTTCCGTCGTATGGTGATCATCAATCTCCGTGTCTCCATCTGCTTTTACATCAAGGTTAAACTGTCCGTGTTTTGTAAATAAATCGAGCATATGATTTAAAAAAGGAACGCCTGTATCAATGCTCGTTTTTCCTTCTCCATCGATTCCAATCGCTAATGCAATATCCGTTTCGTTTGTTGTACGTTTAATACTTGACTCTCTCATTGTTAAACTCCTTTCAACTGTGCATGTAATAAGTAAAGAAAAGAACATTTCTACTCTTTTCTTTTAATCTCCACCTTATTTTTTAAAGCGTTCTTCAACCGCCCTTGCATGAGCTTCTAGCCCTTCTAAACGAGCAAATGCTGCGATTTTCGAGACATTTTTCTGCAGAGCTTGTTGGCTGTATGAAATGATACTAGACTTTTTCACAAATGAATCAACTGATAAAGGACTTGAGAATTTTGCTGTCCCATTTGTTGGAAGAACATGGTTTGGTCCCGCGAAATAATCGCCAACAGGTTCTGAGCTGTATCTTCCTAGAAAAATAGCACCGGCATGACGAATGGAACCTAAAAGTTCAAGCGGACTTTCAGTCATAATTTCTAAATGCTCAGGAGCTAATTGATTAACAGCTTCAATCGCTTCTTCTAATGACCCGGTCACATAAATAGCGCCATGGTTATCAATAGAAGGTTTTGCAATTTCTTTACGAGGTAAAGATTCTACTTGTCTTTCCACTTCTTCTTTAACAGCTTCGGCTAATTTCATAGAAGGCGTAACTAAAATACTTGAAGCTAATTTGTCATGTTCTGCTTGAGACAATAAATCAGCGGCCACTTCGTTCGGCTTAGCCGTATCGTCTGCTAGTACGACAATTTCACTAGGTCCAGCAATTGAGTCAATGTCTACTAAGCCATATACTTCTCTTTTCGCTAATGCAACAAAGATATTACCTGGCCCTACAATTTTATCGACGGGTTGAATTGTTTCTGTTCCATAGGCAAGTGCTCCTACTGCCTGAGCTCCCCCTACTTTATAAATCTCTTTGACCCCAAGCTCACTCGCTGCTACCACTACTCCAGCAGGAAGCGCGCCGTCTTTTCCTGGAGGTGAAACCATCACGATACGTTTTACACCTGCCACTTGAGCAGGAATGACATTCATTAAAACGGAAGAAGGATACGCCGCAAGGCCTCCTGGTACATAAACACCTACTGCATCTAAAGGCGTTACTTTCTGCCCTAAAATGGTGCCGTCTTCTTTTGTTGTCATCCAAGACTGCTCGACCATTCTTTCGTGGTAATCACGAATGTTGTCAGCAGCTTCACGAATGATTGACAGCATATCTGCATCGACCAGCTCATAAGCACGCTTCTTTTCTTGTTCTGTCACAAGCAAAGAAGAAAGCTCAACGCCGTCAAATTGGGCTGTATATCTTTTTAAAGCTTCGTCTTTTTGCTCTTGCACCTGCTTTAAAATATTTACGACAATTTCTCTTTGAGCACTTGTCCCTTGATCAATCGTACGCTTTAAGCTCACTTGTTCTGTTACACGTGTAATTTTCAATGTATGTCACCTCTTTTATACAGGTTGAACCACTTGGGCTAAACGATTCACTAAATCATCAATTCGTTCGTCTTTTAAACGATAGCTCACAGGGTTCACAATCAAACGCGATGTAATATCTTCAATGTGCTCCAATTCAACAAGTCCGTTCTCTTTTAGTGTTTGTCCTGTTGATACAATATCAACGATCCGATCAGCCAGGCCGATTAAAGGCGCTAATTCAATGGAACCATTCAATTTAATAATTTCTACTTGCTCTCCTTGCTCCCTGAAATAAGTAGATGCTACATTTGGATATTTGGTTGCCACTTTTTGAGCAATTTCTGATTTTTTAGCATTAGGCAAACCGGCAACGGCCAGATGACATTTACTAATATTTAAATCCAACAGCTCATAGACATCTCTTTCTTCTTCTAACATTACGTCTTTACCTGCAATACCAAGATCCGCTACCCCGTATTCTACATAAGTAGTAACGTCCATTGGTTTTGCTAAAATAAAGCGCATGTTCTCTTCAGGAATGTCTACAATCAGCTTGCGCGAATCATCAAATTCTGGCGGCAATTGAAAGTCTGCTTGACGCAAAAGTTCAGCTGCTTCTTCAAAAATACGTCCTTTTGGCATTGCAATTGTTAATAGTTCACTCATTATTGTCCCCCCTTGCCTCGTTTTCCAATTAGAAACGTGACTTCTTCAAACTGTGCAGTAAATACATCAACATCATCAACGCCTGCAATTTCCTGAGTCACTACCCGGTATCCTTGCTTGCGCTGTTCAGCAGCTAAAGCTAATGCCTCATCTAAACGCTCCTGGCTATATAATATGCCGTATACTGCTGAAGGCTCATATACTTCTTCGCCCAGCGCTTCAATTAAGCGGTCGAGCTGAATTCCAAATCCTGTAGCTGGTGTTTTAGACGCAAATTTTTCAAGAAGCTGGTCATAACGTCCTCCATTACCGATATGGAAACCAACGTTTTCAGCAAAGACTTCAAATAAAATACCTGTGTAATAGCTCATATGACTGACTAAGTTAAAATCAATTTTAATTTCATCCGTTACACCGTACGCATCAAGCATATTCCATAGCTTTTTCAAATCACCGGCTGCTTTTTTACCAGCTTCGTTTTCAACTAGTTCAACCGCTTCTTCAATCTTCTTTTCATCTCCGCGCAGGTTAAGCAGCTGAAGGAGACGCAGTTTATCAATAGAAGATAGATTCAAATCTTTTACATGATTACGATAACCCACGTAATTTTTCTCATATAAAAAGCGGCGAAGCACGTTAGCACGTTCTTCATTTCCGACAATTTCTAAAAAAAGCGAATTAACAAACCCGATGTGGCCAATTGCCACTTTAAATGATTTAAGTCCCGCTCTTTTTAACGCGCCGATCATAAGAGCAATCACTTCAGCATCGCTGCTCATCGTAGCGTCTCCAATTAGCTCAACGCCTATTTGTTCAAACTCCGCCGGGCGGCCGCCCTCACGCTGCTGAGCTCGGAATACATTTGCTTCATAAGCTAAGCGCAAAGGAGAATTATTTAAAAGTTTTGAAGCGGCCACACGTGCAAATGGCGTTGTTACATCCGGTCGCAGCACAAGCGTATGCCCTTCTTTATCTAAAAGTTTAAACAATTGTTGATCTAAAATAGCTGATGCGCTTCCTACCGTCTCGTAGTATTCCACAGTAGGCGTTGCCATATATTGATAGCCCCAGCTGCTGATTTCATCTGCCAGCTGATTGCGAACTTGTTTTTTTCTTTCAAAAAGAGCTGGCAGGGTATCTCTCATTCCAAGGGGTTTTTCAAACATAAATAACTTTGACATTCCGACACGTCCTTTAAGCTTGATTTTATCTATTATTGATAGGTTGATTTCGCTTTATCACGCTAATGTATTAGCGAAATAACAAATTAAAGTTATTGATAGTTTACACCCGATAAAGTCAGCCGTCAACCGCCAGCTGTTCAAATTTACAAAAAAAACCACAGCTTAGTTCTTGCTAAGTTGTGGCTTTAGGCTCTGCTTCCTTGCGCTTTTCCATTTCTTCTTTTGTATAGATGACACGCATAGGGTTACCTCCAACAAAGAAACCGGGTGCTACATCTTTATGAACCACCGTTCCAGCCGCTACAACCGCTCCGTTGCCGATTGTTACGCCTGGAAGGATGGTGCTATTTGCTCCAATCATCACTTCATCCCCAATGATGACATCTCCAAGACGATATTCCGTTATCAGATATTCATGAGCGAGAATAGTTGTATTGTATCCGATAACCGTATTGCGTCCTACTTGTATTTTTTCAGGAAACATAATATCGAGCATCACCATAAGGGCAAAGGATGTTTGAGGTCCTACTTTCATCCCTAAGCACGCTTTGTACAGCCAGTTTTTCATCGAAAGAAAAGGCGTATAGCGAGCGCATTGAATGATTAGGAAGTTGCGCACTACTTTCCAAAAAGGCACGGTCTTATAGACATGCCAAAGGGAATTAGCTCCTTTAACCGGATAGCGCGTCGTTTTTCTCACTGACGTTCTCCTTTTAATATATCAATTAAATCCGTCATATTCTCTAAAATAATATCAGGATTATAAGAAGCGATATGATCTCTTCCTTTTGCGCTCCAAGCAACTCCAGCTGTTTTCGTATAAGCTCTTTGGCCAGAAACGATGTCATGATGGTTATCTCCCACCATCAGCGCTTCTTCAGGTTTAGCATTAAGCAGCTTCAGTGCTTTTTCTACTGGCTCAGGATGCGGCTTTGCATTTGTTACGTCTTCAATTGCAACAATCGTATCAAAGAACTGGTCTAACTTTGTTAACTTAAGCCCCATCATGACCGTATTTCTTTGCTTTGTTGTGACAATGCCTAATTTATAATTCTGCTCGTGCAGCCATTTAACTGTTTCAAGTACGCCTTCAAATTCTTTAACAAGCAAATCATGATTAGCTAGATTATGCGTGCGATACATCTCAATCATTTCGTTTACTTTCGTTTTATCCATTTCTACAAACGTGTCGTATAAAGGAGGTCCCATAAACTGTAAAATATCTTCACGAGTATATTGTTCAGGATAATAGTGATTAAGCGTATGAGTAAACGAAGCAATAATTAATTCATTTGTATCAATTAACGTACCGTCTAAATCAAACAAAACCGTATTAATCGTCATTATTCATTTCCTTCCCTTGCGTCAAATCAAGTTTGTGTAAATCTTGTAGCTTTTCTTCATTTACGCCTTAGATTGTGCTTCTTCATTCTCTAAGTATTTCTGTTTACTCATGCCCGTCACGCGGCGGACAATAATTAAAATAATGGCTATTACAATCAGTGCGAGTGAGACAACTTGAGCGATTCTGAGTGTATGCGTCAGCATTAAACTATCCGTGCGAAGCCCTTCTACAAAGAAGCGTCCAACTGAGTACCAGATTAAATAAGATAAGAAAATTTCTCCTTTTCGCAGACTGGTGCGGCGAAGTACCATCAACAGGATAAATCCGGCAAAATCCCATAATGATTCGTATAAAAACGTAGGATGATAGTATGTACCGTTAATATACATTTGGTTAATGATAAAATTTGGAAGGTGCAACCCTTCTAAAAAAGCACGGGTAACCGGGCCCCCATGTGCCTCTTGATTCATAAAGTTTCCCCAGCGCCCAATGGCTTGGCCAAGGATTAAACTAGGAGCAGCAATATCAGCCAACTTCCAAAATGAAATTTTTTTTACTTTCGAATACACAATGGCAGTTAATACGCCTCCGATTAAGCCCCCATGAATGGCAATCCCACCTTGCCAAATCTGAGGTATTTCATTTAAATGCTTTGAATAGTATCCCCATTCAAAGGATACATAATAAATTCGTGCACAAATAATAGCTATTGGCACAGCAAATAAGATAAGATCAACAAATGTATCTTTTGATAAGCCTCTTCTTACACTTTCTCTTGTCGCAATATAAAGACCTAATAGAACACCTGCACCGATAATTACGCCGTACCAGTAGACCGTTAGAGGGCCAATTTCAAGGAAAACGCGATCTAACGGCTGAATAGTTGCTTCCACAAGTTAACACCCTTTCTTATAAATCTTCACGATCTCCTTCTTCAATTACATCTGTTAGACGTGCAGAAAATTGTTCTGCTGCGTTAATACCCATACGCTTTAAGCGGAAGTTCATTGCCGCCACTTCAATGATAACAGCTAAGTTTCGTCCTGGACGTACTGGCAATGTAATTTTTGTAACGTCTGTATCAATAATTTTCATTTTATCTTCTTCTAAACCAAGGCGATCATAATGTTTCTGCTGATCCCATGTCTCTAACTGAATAACAAGTGAAATTCGCTTATAGCTTCGTACAGCTCCTGCGCCGAATAGCGTCATCACATTGATGATCCCTAGTCCTCGAATTTCAAGCAAATGCTCGATTAAACCAGGCGCATTTCCTACAAGCGTGTCTTGATCTTCTTGACGGATTTCCACACAGTCATCGGCTACTAGACGATGTCCCCTCTTAACAAGCTCTAGAGCTGTTTCACTTTTACCAACGCCGCTTTTTCCCATGATTAATACACCAATTCCGTATATATCAACTAATACGCCGTGCATGGCAGTAGTAGGTGCTAGCCGGCTTTCAAGAAAATTCGTTAAATGGCTGGAAAGTCGCGTTGTTTTAAAGCTTGAACGCAGCACAGGAACTGATTCACGCTCTGAAGCTTCGATAAGTTCTTTCGGTACATCCATTTCGCGCGAAACAATGATAGCCGGCGTGATATCTGTACACATCTTTTCCATTCGAACTTTTTTTTGTTCATCATCTAATTGTTTAAAAAATGATAGTTCTGTTTTACCTAACAGCTGGATACGTTCTGCTGGGTAATATGTAAAATAACCTGCCATTTCAATACCTGGACGTGAAATATCACTTGTTGAAATAGGGCGGTCGATTCCTTCTTCTCCGCTAATAAGCTCTAATTTAAATTTCTCAATGATGTCTTTTGTACGTACTTTAACCACCGTGCATCCTCCTTTTATGAACAGTCATATACCTGTTCATGTCTACAGTATATCCAACTCTCGCTTTTATGTCGCGTTTGGTTCTAGCCATTTTATTTTATCATTAATACGGAAAGAAAAGAAAAAAAAGATGGCATAGGCTGCATCACCTTACCATCTTTTTTAGAAAATTAAATATTGCAAGAAAGTTATCTTCTATTTTGAAGCGGTTCAACAATGACTCGTTGAATAAGCGCATTTAAAAGCGACATAATTACTGAGGCTAAAAGCGCTGTACCAAACCCGTCAATATTAAAAGAATCTCCCATAACACTTTGTGTAAGCATCAGCGTAATGGCATTAATGACGAATAAAAACAGCCCAAGCGTAAGAAATGTCACCGGCAGGGTAAGTAAAATTAAAATCGGCTTAACAAACACGTTCAAAATAGATAGAATCAAGCTCGCGATAATAGCTGCACTGACTGATTCCAAGTGGAAAGTGTCGATATAACCTGCAATTACGATTAATACGAGGGCATTGATTAAAATACTAATGATTCCACGCAATAACATTTTTAGAAATCTCCTTCTTCATTTGGAACTAAAAACACAAAAATCATATATAAGATGACCGGAGTACCTACTGTAAAAAATAAACTGATGATAAACAATACGCGGAGTAGTGAAGCATCTATTCCGATATACTGAGAAATACCGCCGATAACACCCGCAAGCTTGCGATTTGTTCGCGAACGATACAACTTTCGCACGTTAATCATCTCCTTTGTTTTTTTACTAAAACAAGCGTTTTCTATTTTATAACAATTGAGCCCGTTTTGGATTCAGCTAACAATTTATAGCCTTTCGGCGAAGCGACATTTGCTTTGAAACGAAGTTGTTTCATCACCGTTTCTTTTTTCTCATCTACTATTTCCATCTCAGGAAGTGTACACGTAAAATTCCCAAAGTTAGATTTCAAATCTCCATCAACGGAGAGATGAGGCGGCGTATAGAGCGTAATGCTTCCTGTAGTCGTTTTGAAAAATGCTTTTTCAATGCGCTCTCCTTTTAAATACGTATCAATATCTCCGTTAAATGTCTGAACATCAATCTTTTTTGTATCTCCATCAAATTTAACCGTTCCATTGATTGTTTCAAGCTCACATTTCGAAGCGAGTATTCGAGAAAGTTCCATGTGCCCGTTTGATGTCTCCATTTCGAGAGAATGGCTGTTCACATCGTAAAAGCGGATGGTACCATTAGCTGTTTTGGCTTTCAGGTCTCGTACGCTTAGTCTTTCCCCATCGATTGAACCATTAAACATACGGAGCTTGACGCGTTCATATTCCATTTCTGGAATATAAATAATCGCTTTCACTTTCATTTGCTTTTGCTGAATTGAAAAGCGCAATTTGCCATTTTCAATGGAAAATGCCGTATGCTGCAAGAAAGTGCGGCGTGCTTCATCCGAATTCTCTACTTTGTAGATAGCAGCTTCACACTCTATTCGTACTTCTGTACTTCCCCAAGGTCGGAGTTGGACGCTTCCATTTGCTAAATCTACGTCAATCTCTTGAATATATGCTTCTGATTGTTGAAAGATGTGCTGAACGTCAATCGAAGGACCAAAGTTAAAATCTAAATCTCCTTCTTTTACTTTTTTTACCGTTTGATCTACAAATGTAAACAATTTTTCCTTTAAAGAGCTTTGAGATGACTTAGAAGCGTACGTTTTTTTCTGTTTTCCTCCTACATAAGGGGATAGCTCAGCTTTATCAGGCGTAGCATAGGAAGAATCATTAGCTGAGTCTTTTTCCAATGAATTCAGCAAAGTTAAAGCCTCATCTACGCTAAGTTTCCCTTCTTCTACCATCTGTAAAATTTGTTTACGCTTTTCACTCATACCTTCCATCTCCTCTTTACGTTTTAGTCATTTAACTTTTATCTGCTTAATATTTGTATCCCTTTTACAATATTCCATACAAACACAACAACATTAACTAAAGAAACAACAACTAAAGCTACAATTAAAAGAACAAATACCGTTCCACTAGAGCCAGTAAGAGCAGGAAGCAAGAAAAATAAGAACAAGATCGCTGTAGCGATAGGTAATAAATGTGACAAAAATGCAGTTTTTGCATGTTTCTTTACTTCTATGTTATGAACAACAAAATAAATAATAATAGGTAATAAAAATGGTGCAAAGAAAACGCTAAAATAATTTAAGGAAGATAGTATGCGATTTCCTTCCATAATAATCAGCTCCTTATATCATGTATTACGGTTTAATGAGTTAAAAAGTTTCATTCTTTATAAAAAAGACACCAATGCTGGTGTCTTTTAACGAGTTAATGCCTCTGCTTTTTCAACTTTTTTCTCCATACGCTTGCGGTCACGTTCTAAAATTGGCTTCAAATAATGACCCGTATAGGATTCTTTTACTTTTGCCACTTCTTCTGGCGTACCCGTAGCCACAATTTGTCCGCCTTTATCTCCACCTTCAGGCCCTAAATCAAGCAGGTAATCAGCTGCTTTGATGACGTCTAAATTATGTTCGATCACTAAAACCGTATCTCCATTTTCAACTAAACGCTGGAGCACTTTTAATAATCGTGCAATATCATCGACATGAAGACCGGTAGTCGGTTCGTCTAAAATGTACAGCGTTCTTCCTGTTGAGCGGCGGTGAAGCTCTGAAGCTAATTTTACACGCTGTGCCTCTCCACCGGATAAAGTAGTAGCCGGCTGTCCAAGGGTGATATAGCCAAGTCCTACATCGTAAATTGTCTGCAGCTTCCGCTTAATCTTTGGAATGTTTTCAAAGAAGTGAAGCGCGTCTTCAACGGTCATATCCAACACATCTGAAATGTTTTGATCTTTGTATTTCACTTCTAAAGTTTCACGGTTATATCGTTTGCCGTGGCAGACTTCACAAGGGACGTATACATCTGGCAAGAAATGCATTTCAATCTTGATAATACCGTCTCCTCGACAAGCTTCACAGCGGCCGCCTTTCACGTTAAAGCTAAAACGGCCTTTTTTATATCCGCGCACTTTTGCTTCGTTTGTTTGGGCAAATACATCTCGGATGTCATCGAATACACCTGTATAAGTTGCAGGGTTCGAACGAGGCGTACGGCCTATGGGAGACTGATCAATATCGATGACTTTATCTAAGTGTTCAATGCCTTTGATTTCTTTATGTTCTCCTGCTTTGCTTTTTGCTTTATGCAGCTTTTGCGCCAATGATTTATGAAGGATATCATTTACCAGCGTACTCTTACCTGATCCAGATACACCTGTAACAGCCGTGAACATACCTAACGGAAGCTTTGCTTTTACATTTTTTAAATTATTTTCTTTTGCTCCTATAATTTCAATCATCCGATCTTTATCTATTGACCGTCTTTCCGCTGGAAGAGGAATAAACTTCTCTCCTGATAGATATTGACCCGTTAAAGAGTTTTCATCCTTCATCACTTCCTGAGGCGCACCTTGAGAAACAACAGCACCTCCGTGTACGCCGGCTCCTGGTCCGATATCAATTAAATAATCAGCTGCCATCATCGTATCTTCGTCATGTTCTACAACAATCAACGTATTTCCAATATCGCGCATATCTTGCATCGTGCGAATTAAGCGATCATTATCACGCTGATGAAGACCGATAGAAGGTTCATCTAAAATATAAAGAACCCCCGTCAAACGAGAACCAATTTGAGTAGCTAAACGGATCCGCTGTGCTTCTCCTCCCGAGAGAGTTCCAGCAGAGCGGTTTAATGTTAGGTAATCAAGCCCCACGTTAATGAGAAAGCTTAGACGCTCACGAATTTCACGCAGTATCATATCCGCAATCTTCATGTCTTTTTCAGATAGGCTGAGACTTTCAAAAAAATCATATGCTTCTTTTACTGAGAAGCGGGTTGTATCTCCTATATGCTTTTCGTCAATAAGCACCGCTAAGCTTTCGCGTTTTAAGCGATTTCCTTTACATTTTGGGCAAGCTTGCTGAGCCATGTACTTTTCCATTTGCTCACGGATATAATCTGAACTTGTTTCATGATAACGGCGCTCTACATTCCGAAGCACGCCTTCAAATTCGATATGATTTTCTCTTACTTGGCCAAAATCATTTTCATAGCGAAAGTAAATTTTTTCTTTACCGCTGCCATATAATACTTTATCAAATAAATGTTCCGGGATATCTCGCACCGGCACGTCCATATCGATGCCGTAATGTGTACATACGGCTTCAAGCAGCTGCGGATAGTATTGAGAACTTGTTGGCTCCCAAGGTGCAATTGCGTGCTGACGAAGCGTTAAGTCATAGTTAGGAATAACTAAATCTTTGTCCACTTCCAATTTCGTTCCTAACCCGTCACACGTTGGACACGCCCCGTACGGACTATTAAATGAAAACATGCGGGGCTCAAGTTCTCCAATGGAGAAACCACATTTTGGACAAGCATGATGCTCACTAAAAAGCAGTTCTTCTTCACCTATCACATCAATAATTACTTTCCCGTCTCCGAGGCGAAGAGCTGATTCCAAAGAGTCTGACAAACGAGCGGCTACACCTTCTTTTACAACAACGCGATCAATTACTACTTCAATGGAGTGCTTTTTGTTTTTTTCCAGTTCAATTTCTTCTGTTATTTCACGCATTTCTCCGTCTACTCGAATGCGAACGTACCCTTCCTTTTTAATATCTTCTAACACTTTTACGTGGGTACCTTTTCGGCCAGATACCACAGGTGCCAGTACTTGAAGCTTTGTACGTTCAGGGTACTCTAAAATTCTATCTACCATTTGCTCAATCGTTTGAGATGTAATTTCAATTCCATGATTAGGACAAATCGGCTTTCCTACACGAGCAAACAAAAGGCGCAAATAGTCATAGATTTCGGTCACAGTTCCGACGGTTGAACGAGGGTTTCGGCTCGTTGTTTTTTGATCGATTGAAATAGCAGGCGACAATCCTTCGATGGAATCTACATCGGGCTTATCCATTTGACCTAAAAACTGTCTTGCATATGCCGAAAGCGACTCGACATAACGCCTTTGTCCTTCTGCATAGATTGTATCGAAAGCTAAAGAAGATTTACCAGAACCTGATAACCCTGTTAATACTACTAATTTGTCTCGCGGGATTTCAATATCGATATTTTTCAAATTGTGGGCTCGTGCACCTTTTACCACGATTTTTTCCATCGCCATGTTTTATCACCCTTCCACTTTTAATTCTAGAATCAAGTCACGAAGCTCAGCTGCGCGTTCAAAGTTAAGCGCTTTGGCTGCTTCTTTCATTTCTTGTTCCATTTCTTCTACGAGCTTTGCTTTTTCTTTTTTGTTGAGCTTATCAAATGCCGGTGCTTCTTCATACGTTTCTGTATCTTCTGCTACTACTGTTGCACGAATTGAGCCTCGAACTTCTTTTTGAATCGTTGTCGGTGTAATACCATGCTCTTCATTATAAGCTTCTTGAATACTTCTACGACGCTTGGTCTCATTGATAGCAATGTCCATAGAGTTTGTGATGCGATCTGCATACATAATGACATGTCCATTAGCATTTCGTGCAGCACGTCCGATGGTTTGAATAAGCGATCGTTCTGAACGCAAGAATCCTTCTTTATCCGCGTCTAATATGGTTACTAACGAAACTTCCGGAATATCTAAACCTTCACGAAGTAAGTTAATTCCTACAAGCACATCGTACTTTCCAAGCCGCAGCTCTCGGATAATTTCAATACGCTCGAGCGTCTTCACTTCAGAGTGAAGATATTGAACTTTAATGCCGATTTCTTTTAAGTAGTTCGTTAAATCCTCGGACATTTTCTTTGTTAACGTCGTAACGAGTACTCGTTCATTTCGCTTAATCCGGTCGTGAATTTCTCCAATTAAATCATCAATCTGCCCTTCAATTGGTCGAACTTCAATATTTGGATCCAATAATCCCGTTGGACGGATAATTTGTTCAATCACATCAGGTGCCTTCTCAAGTTCATAAGGACCTGGTGTTGCGGAAACATGAACAATTTGGTTAATATGCTGTTCAAATTCATCAAATTTAAGCGGGCGGTTATCTAATGCCGAAGGCAAGCGGAAACCATGGTCCACTAACACTTGTTTACGCGCTTGGTCCCCATTGTACATTCCTCTAACTTGAGGAATCGTAACGTGTGATTCATCCACAACAAGAAGGAAATCTTCAGGGAAGAAATCCAGCAGTGTATAAGGTGTAGAACCAGCGGGACGAAGCGTTAAATGACGAGAGTAGTTCTCGATTCCCGAACAAAAGCCCATTTCTCTCATCATTTCTAGGTCGTAGCGCGTGCGCTGCTCCAAGCGCTGCGCTTCTAAAAGCTTGCCTGCTTCTTTTAGCTTCTCTAGCTGTTCTTCTAGTTCTTTTTCAATATTTTGAATGGCAACACGCATTTTTTCTTCTCTCGTGACAAAGTGAGATGCCGGGAAGATAGCTACATGTTCACGATCACCAATGATTTCTCCTGTTAGAGCGTCAACTTCTCGGATGCGGTCAATTTCATCGCCGAAAAACTCGACGCGAATACAGTGTTCATCTCGAGACACAGGGAAAATCTCCACAACATCACCGCGAACGCGAAACGTTCCGCGCTTAAAGTCAATATCATTTCTTTCGTACTGTACATCTACTAGCGTACGAAGCAGCTGATTACGCTCTTTTTCCATTCCTACTCGAAGAGATACGACCATTTCTTTGTATTCTTCCGGAGACCCTAAGCCATAAATACAGGATACGCTGGCAATAATAATGACATCTTTTCGTTCAAAAAGAGAAGAAGTTGCCGAGTGACGAAGTTTATCAATTTCATCATTAATGCTTGCATCTTTTTCAATAAATGTATCTGTTTGAGGTACATAGGCTTCAGGCTGATAGTAATCGTAGTAACTGACAAAGTATTCGACTGCATTATTAGGAAAAAACTCTTTAAACTCACTGTACAATTGACCAGCAAGCGTTTTGTTATGAGCCATAATTAGTGTCGGCTTATTTATTTCCTTAATAACATTAGACATGGTGAAGGTTTTTCCCGTTCCTGTAGCACCTAACAAAACTTGATGCTGCTTACCTTCTTTAATTCCTTTCACGATCTTTTCAATTGCCTTTGGCTGATCACCTTGCGGTTGATATGGGGATACTAATTCAAACTGATCTTTCAAATGAAGGCCTCCGTTTCTATTTTCTTGTTTTATCTATTTTTATTACGATATGTAAAAACCGAAAACACGAACTGATATTCGTATTTTATCACTTTATAATCATAAATGAAACTAATGAGTATTAATCTTATATAGTGTTTGTTTGTTTTTATTTTTTACCCTGTTACTTTATTACCCACTAAATTCTTATACTACCCTTTTCGAAGGGAATACAACTCTTTAGATGAGAGCAATAAAAGAAAGTAAGCTGCGTTATTGTTTGAAAAAGATAGGCTTTTGCGCCAATTTCTAAATTATGATACAGTATAAAAAATATGTACTGAGAGGGGTTTAGTATGGCAAGCGTTGATCAAGTTCTTATAAATAACTCCTTTATAACAGTTGAAGAATCAACTTCTTTAGCTAAAGTGACATCTGAACTTTCAAACTATGACTTCGTCGTAGTCACAGCAAGTACCTTTTATGTAATACAAAAAGATGAACGATACCTGTTAACAGGTCATGACGAGGCATCGTCCATAAAAAAAGTAATAGCGGATACAAATTGGCCTTCATCTTCTACTTCTACGTTAGCCAATTTACAAGCCAACACAAACTGGAACAGACCAGTCCTCATTCAAGCAGAAAACCAAGAAACCACAATAGGACTTGTAACACCTTCGCAGTGGATTACACATTTGCATAGCCAAAATGAGATATTAGCTTCCTATTTTGATACATTGGCAGAAACCATTAATGATGCAGTGACAGCGGTCGATAATGAAGGAAATGTAATCTTGTGGAATACTGCTGCGGAACATACGTATAAGATTCAGAGAGATGATATTATTGGCAGAAAAATCGGAGAGCATTTCAAAGATGAATCCATCATTCTACATACGATTCTAAATGAAGGGCGCCCTGTACGCGGAACGTATCATCGTCCTAATGAACAAACTCACGTGCTCATCAATGCATCTCCTATTATAAGAAACAATCGAGTCATAGGTGGAGTCGCAACTGAACATGACATTACCAATATTGTAAGATTAAATGAAGAAATTGATGTGTCTCTTCTCATTCCAAAAGATAATCCATTTTCTTCTTTCGCGGGTATCAGTCCTGAAATTAAGCAAGCCGTTGACATTGCCAAAAAAGTGGCATCTACAGATATGCCCATTTTGTTAACAGGAGAACCTGGTTCTGGAAAAGAAATGCTTGCTCAGGCCATCCACTACGGTGGAGCCAAACATAAAGAACCTTTTTTATCTTTAAATTGCGCTACTATTCCATCGGGACTCCTGGAAATTGAGCTCTTTGGTCATCAAAAAGATGTCTTTTCAGAAGATCCAACAACCATTGCGGGAAAACTGGAGCAGGCTCACAACGGGACGTTATTTATTGAAGAAATTGATAAAATGCCTCTTGAAATTCAAGTTAAGTTTCTGCGTTACTTGGAAGAACGATCCTTTTATCACGTTGGAGGCACGGAAGAAATTCAAGTTCAAACCCGAATTGTAGCCTCTACCACGACGCCTTTGGAAGAGTTGCTAAAAGCCGGTGAATTCCATGAAAATCTTTACTATTTGCTGACCGTCATTAACATTATAATTCCGCCGCTTCGAGACCATAAAGAAGACATCGAAGCATTGACACAGCAATTTGTACAGGAATTCAGCAAGAAGTATAAAAAGAAGGCTTCTTTCATTAGCTCTGAAGTTCTCGAAGCCTTTATGCAATACGATTGGCCAGGCAATATTCGCGAGCTGAGAAATACGATTGAACGAATGATTTTTCTAAGTGATCAGTCGTTGATTACCCTTACGCACCTTCCTGACAATCTGAAGGATGCAAGTTCTTTCACAGAAGTTCAAAAAGAAGAAGATTCTCTTCAAGAAGCTAGGCTAATAGAAGAGACTCTTCAAAAAACCTATGGAAACAAAAGTGCAGCAGCAGATTTGCTTGGCATTTCACGCGGCACCCTTTACAACAAAATTAAAGAATACGGACTAAACTAATCAAAAAATTCGACACGAAGCTCAGGGTACTTGTGTCGAATTTTTTATGTTTCTTTGACTGAACTTATTTGGAGAAATTTTTTAATACGAACCATACATTGGCGGGGCGTTCAGCTAGGCGTCTCATGAAATAACCAAACCAATCAATTCCGTAAGGAACATACACCCTTACTTTATATCCTTCTTTTACTAGACGGTCCTGCAGCTCTACGCAAATTCCATAAAGCATTTGGAACTCAAATTGGTCATTTGAAATACCATTTTCTCTTACTAATCGTTTTGTGTACTGAATCATTTCTTCATCATGACTTGCTACAGCTGTATAGTGACCATTTAATAAATGCATTTTAATGATTTTTTTATAGTTTTCATCTACGTCTTTCTTTTCTGGAAATGATACTTCTGGTGATTCTTTATAAGCTCCTTTTACTAGACGTAAATTAGCTTGATATTGATGTAAGTCATTCATATCTTGTTCTGTACGATAAAGATACGCTTGAATCACAATTCCAACATTATCAAATTCTTTGCGTAATTCTTTATACATATCAAGGGAGATTTGGCAGTGCAAGTAGTCTTCCATATCAATTCGAACAAAAATATTATTCATTCTGGCCGTGTGTAGAATTCTGCGCATATTTTCCATACAAAGCTCTTTGCTAATATCCAATCCTAAAGAAGTCATCTTTAATGATAAATTTGATTGAACGCCCGATTCTGCAATGGCTTCTAGTGTCTGAATGCACATGGCAGTAGACAACCTGGCTTCCTCTTCTGTAAAAACAAATTCTCCTAAATGATCAAGTGTAACAACTTTTCCACTATTGTTAAGCTCCTTAGATGTTTGAATTGCTGATTCGGTTGAGTCTCCAGCAACAAAACGAGCTGCTCCCATCCTCAATCCATACTTTTTAGCTAATTTGTTTATTGAATGATTTTTGCCAAGCGACTGAAACATCGTTTTCATTAATACTTCCATCAATCCTAAACCTCCTTTTATTTTTTAAAATCAAAAAATAAACTAAATTTTCAGATTAATATTTTTATTTTTCTATACCCTTCTCACATTTCTGTACACTTATTTAAATAAATTTATACATAAGTGTTTAAAATATTTTAAGTATAAACATATTTGTCTAATTGATTTGATTATACTCGCTCATTAAATGAACCGAAACAATATTGTTATAAGTTCTAACTCACTTTTTTACACACAAAAGCTCTCCACGTTGTGCAGAGAGCTTTTGTGTACAGTTTAATAATAAGCGATTAACTTATCATCAAACCAAAAGTATTTATTTTCCAGCTGCTAGCATGCTTTTTGCATATATAAAACCGATGGCTGCTGAAAGTAAATCTATTAAAATAATAAGCGGATAATCTGCGTACCCTTTATATACAGAAACAGCTATCAACAAAAGCGTCAGCGCTGTGGCAACATATAAGTTATATGTTACTCTAGCAAACAGAACAAGCAATATGGCGGGTAGAAAAACTGCGGCAATCGTTTTGACTTCCACAAACATTTCTCCTTTTTATCCGTCTTTTAACCAGCTTGTGAATCACGTTTTGTATAATTGTGTACAAACAAAATACCTAGTTCATGATGTTCGTTGTCATACAATGCTCGCTGAGTAAAGCGAACTTCTCCATTTTCGTCAATAACTTCCAGCTTACAAAAAGCACGGTTATTAACTTGTAATGCTTCATAAAATTTATGGACTTCAGATACAGCGATTCCATTTACCTTAATAATCACTTCTCCTACTTTCAAACCCATTTTCTCTGCCGGAGAATGAGGGATGATTCCTAATACAACCAAACCTTGTGTACGCTTAGTAAACAGTGCGGGCGCTTTTTCATCGCTTCTACGCTGCTGCAAACGAATCCACTCTCTTCCTATGATCGCTAGAATAACAACAGCTACAGCGGCAAGAGGATAAAAAATAGCAGCAATCGTAATGATTGTTAATCCCACGCCTAATGCTAATACACGCTTACCAGTAAATTCAATAGATTTAAACGGCACCATACTTTGAATTCGCTGATAAAAACCGATAGCAAAAGGAACAAAAAACAGGCTAAATGATGTTCCGTCAATAGATAACACAGGCCACCATGGAAACACAGACGTAATGGCGCTGCCTGGAATTAAGACAAAAAGTGGGACAACCCATAATTTTTGAGAGTAATGAGCTCCAATTTCCTGCCCTCTTTTACTTTTCACAATGGCTGGAGACGTACCTTTTGCTCCAAATTTCCAAATTAAATATCCTTCTGCTAATACAAGCAGAGACATTAAAATAGTCAGAGAAGGTAAATCTGCGTTATGAGCTTGCACAGACCACGTTTGAATAAATCCTTCACCGAAACCAGATGCCGGAATAAGCAAGGTTGCAAGCACAGCCAGTCCTACGGTGTAAGAAGGAGAAAGCCATTTAAACGTCCAAGGGCCGCTTATGATAAAAGTTAAAACAGCTACAAGTACAATCATTCCTATAGATACATAGACACCTAGCAACACGGTAACAATGGATAAAATCAACCCAATAATGATACCTGGAAAAAATAAATATTTTGCTTCTAAAATAAAATCAAACACGCGAACATGAAAATTCTGACGCTCTCTCTTGACGCGAGAAAGACCTACAAAAAACGAGACGAGCAGAAATAGATAAGTTAGCGGATGTAAAAACAAACGCCCGATACCTTTTAAGAGCTCTAATGCAAAATCCATTTTTTCACCACCTGTAATTTTTCACATTTTTATTACAACATTTACGATTGATTGTTATGTATCATAGGCTTCTTTATTTTATCAAAATGCATCACTAACCGACAATGTTGTTTTTACTAAAAAAGTTCCGTGCTTTGGAAAAGCACGGAACTTTTTCTACTTCTTATTGACTAGCTAGCTTTAAAGCCGTTTGAAGCTGACGATCTTCATCTTTTGATTTAATTTTTTCTAGAAGTTTTGTTTGTAAAAGCGCTGCTGTATCTTCATCGATTTCACCTGTAGCTTTTTGCTTATTGGCTTTTTGGAATGCAGTTACAGCTGTTTCTGTCTCTTTACTAAAATATCCGTCTGTACGTCCAGGTTCAAAGCCAAGGCCTTTTAGCATCACTTGAGCGTTCTTCACTTGGTCACCTGTCATATCACGTGTTAATGGCTTTTTATTAACTTGAATTGGATTTGCATAATAATAATCCGGCTGCTTGACTTCTACTGTTGGTTTTATACCTTTTTCGTTAATCCAGTTTCCATCAGGCGTTAGCCATTTATAGAACGTTAATTTTAAATTACTGCCGTCTTCCATTGGAACAGCTTGTTGAACGGTTCCTTTTCCATAGGATTTTTCACCGACTAGCTTGTATCCTCCTGCTTCTTTTAATGCCCCGGCAAGAATTTCAGAAGCGGATGCACTTCCTCCATCAATCAAGGCCACAATTGGATAATCCTTTTGCTTTTTCATTGAAGAAACCACTTTTTGACGTTCACCGTTACGATCTTCAATTTGGATATATGGCTTTTTATTCGTTACTAATTTATCAAGCATTTTTTCAACGCTCGTTAAATAGCCACCAGGATTTCCCCGAACGTCTAGAACTAAACCATCAATATTTTTATTTTCAAGTTTTTTCAACTGTTTCGTAAATTCGTCTCCCGTTGATTCAGAGAATGACGTAATTTCCATGTAGCCAATTTTTTTATTGTTTACATTTTTAACAGAAGAATAGACGGTTTCAATTGGAATCTCATCTCTTACAACTTTTACTTTCATCGTTTCTTTCACGCCCGGTCGTTGAACATCTAATGTCACGGTAGAGCCTTTTTTACCGCGAATTTTTAATACTGCTTCATTCAATTCCAGACCCGCGATACTTTTACCATCAATCTTTAAAATCTGATCATTTGGTTTTAATCCTGCTTTTTCCGCAGGGGATTGTTTAAACGGAGCTACGATTGTTACTTTTCCATCTACCATGCTTACTTCAGCGCCAATTCCCTCAAACGATGAATCAAGAGACTGTGTGAATTGCTGTGCCGTTTTCTTATCCATGTAAGATGAGTGAGGGTCTCCTAGGGTTTGTACCATTCCTTGGATTGCGCCATCTAACAATTTTTTGTCATCTACATCTTTGTAATATTTTGAAGATATCAGTTCATAAGCTTGCTTGATTTTGTCTAGCTCTTCCTTTTCCACTTTACTATCATTTGAAGAAGTTGTAAGGGGGGTACTGACCGTTCCAGCATTTGCATACTGAATGCCAAAATATGTACCTGCTGCTCCAACAACTAAGGAGAGTGCCATTAATAGTGCAACGATTTTCCGATTCAAGTTCTTTCATCCTCCTCAACCTTAAGCCATCTCTTCTTATTATAATAGATACAACCAAAACTATGTAATAAAAAGGATGCATGTGTTATTTGTAGCAAAAGGCACCACACAAATCAAGTGCGATGCCTTTTTGTTAAACTATATGTTGAGCTTGTACCACGTATGCTAGGAACTTAAAATTTAATATAACTTTCAGGGTTTACAGCGGAACTTTTGCCTTTCCAATCGCCTTTATGCAATTCAAAATGCAGGTGAGCACCAAACGAACGTCCTGTGTTCCCTATATAACCTAATTGTTGACCTTTATTGATAGATTGACCGCTTGAGACGCTGTAGCTCTCTAAATGAGCATAAACTGTAACCCACGTCTGACCTTCTACATTGTGACGAATAAATACGGCATTACCAAAAGAAGAAGAATGATATGCTCTAATTACCTTTCCGCTTGCTGCGGCTACAACTGGCACACTTTCTCCTCGCTTTCCAATATCAATACCGTAGTGTCCTCTTCCAAACGTTTCTCGATACCCAAAATGAGATGTTACCGGGCCCTTTGCCGGCCTCATAAACGACCCGCTTGTAACAGGGGGTGCCTCCTCTGTTGCCCCGGCTTTTTCAATTTCTTGCTGTTGAGCTTGTGCTGCATTTTTTTGATCAGCTAAAATAGAAGCTTGCTCTTCTAATCCAACGACTTCTTCATTAAATTCTTTTACCTGATCTTTGAGCGTTTGCATGAGCTGATTCTTTTCATCCACTTGTCTTTGCAGCTGCGTACGAAGATTTTTAAGTTCTTCAAGCGCTTGACTTACTTCCGTTAGCTTGTTTTGAACTTTTGTTTCTTTCTCTTCTTTTGCCTTTTTATCGGCTTCATGCTGCATTAACAAATCACGGTCAGCCCCTACAATTGTCGAAACCGCACTCACTCTGCTAATAAAGTCTCCGAAACTTTCAGAGCCTAGGAGTACATCTATGTAATCCACAGACCCGCCATTTTCTTGTAAAGCACGAGCACGTTTTTTTAATAGCTCATTTCGTTTTTCAATTCTTTTTTTTACAACGTCAATCTCGCTTTTCAGCTTCTCGATGCCTTGCTTTGCTTTTTCTACTTCAGATTCACGGCTGCGGATATCTGCATTCGTTTGTCCGACTTCTGAATCCAAGCGCGCGATCTCAGCTTCTTCGTTTTTTTGCTTTTCTTGAACCTCTTTTAATTTCTCTTTATTTTGATTAATATTTTGGTTCACATCATCACTTTTTTTCTCTAAATCACTGAGTTTAGTAGTGCTGGCACTTTGTGCATAAGCAACTTTTTCATTACCTATCCAAACCGCACTTAGTCCAACTAAAACTGCTGCTGTCATTACTAATGTCTTACGTGTCATTTGTTTCTCCTCATCTGCACATATTTTCCCGTATAAACGGGCATTAGCAAGACCCCCATTAGCACTTTTTTCTATTTTTATGTGTAATTACACAACAACCTCACATTTGATAAACATCAAATGTGAGGTTGTTGTAATCTATTATGTTAAAAATCTATTCTTATTTTCGCAAGAACTTACGGATGGATAATGTACTTCCCCACATCCCAATTAGACCGCCGATCACTAGTAATAATAGTGACACTTGAAGCACGAATGGAAAGGCAGGTAAAAGTTCAAAGAATCCATCAAACTTAGGTTGAACTTCATTATATAAAACGCTGTACACACCGATAATAACTGCAATTGGCACAATAGAACCAAGCACTCCTAAAAACAGACCTTCAATAAAGAACGGCCAGCGAATAAAGGAGTTCGTGGCTCCAACTAAGCGCATAATTTCAATCTCTTCACGGCGAGCTACAATCGTAATTTTAATTGTATTTGAAATTAGGAACATTGCTGTAAATAGAAGCCCTAAAATCAGCACTACTCCGATATTACGAGCTACTTTCAGCACTTTAAATAACTTTTCAACTTGATCTTGTCCGTATTGAACTTTTGCTGCATACGGATATTTCTCAATTTGTTTAGCTACTTTTGCGACATCAGTCGGCTCTTTTGTTTTAACAACAAATACATCATTTAATGGGTTTTGCTGTTCAAACGGTTCAAAAGCTTGTCCTTCATCACCCATACTATTAATTAAATCTTTTAACTCTTTATCTTTAGAAGAAAACGTCACCGTATCAACTTGCTTAATTGCATCTAGCTTTTCTTTCATTGCTTTTCGATCCTCTGCTGTAGCTGCAGCATCAACGTGAACGCGAATTTCCACATCATTTTCAATCAATTTAGCAATGTGGTTTAAATTCATCATCAACATAAAAAATACGCCTACAAGCAAGAGCGTCACGGTAACAGCACTTGCAGATGCGAATGTCATCCAGCCGTTTCTTCCTAAACTTTTAGATCCTTCACGTAAGTGGCGACCGAATGTCCTAGCCTTCATATCCGTATTCACCTCTTACTTCATCGCGCACAACATTTCCATTTTCAATCGCAATTACGCGCTTTCGAATTGTATTTACAATTTCACGGTTATGCGTTGCCATTAAAATAGTCGTACCGCGTTTATTAATCTCCTCAAAGATATCCATAATTTCCCACGAAGTCTCCGGATCAAGATTCCCTGTCGGTTCGTCGGCGATGACAACCTTAGGACTATTCACAATTGAACGCGCAATAGACACACGCTGCTGCTCTCCTCCAGATAGTTCATCAGGGAAAGAATCCATTTTACCCTTTAACTTAACAAGCTCTAGCACCTCTAGCACTCGCTTTTTAATTTCTTCGGGACTTTGCTCAATTACTTCTAGTGCAAAAGCAATGTTTTCATAGACCGTTAATTTTGGAAGCAGCTTGAAATCTTGAAAGACTACACCAATATGACGTCTAAAGATAGGAACTTTGCTATCTTTTATTTTTGCTACATTTGCACCGTTTACAATGATATTTCCTGAAGAAGGCTTTTCTTCACGATACATCATTTTAATAAAAGTGGATTTTCCTGCTCCACTTGGTCCTACGATATAAGCAAACTCACCTTGATTAATCTTGATGCTAATGCCATTGATTGCTTTTACACCGTTCGGATACGTTTTATATACATTTTGCATTTCAATCATAAGTAATCACCTAATCAAGTGTGTTATTTTAATACTATGTAAAACTTGTCAAAATACGACAAAACTCTACAATTCAAACCAAAAATTCGACTCTTCTCACGCGCTTTCTCATTATAACATCACTCTTCGTGAAAATAAGCCCCAAAAATATTACATTTTTATTTCAAATATGACATAAGTAGGATATTTTTAGCAAGGTATGAGAATTTATCCTTATTTTTAATTCTGTTGTTTTTTGCTGTGCATTTTTTTACGAATATCGTTAGACAAAGCACATTCATGTCTACTTTTTTCACAAACAAGGTATGATAAATAAGAAAAACGATGAGGAGAGATAACATGATCACCATTTATGGAAGTTCACGAGAAAACGGAAATACGGAGGAATTAGCTAAAGTAGTGTTAAAAGATATCAATACGGAAGAAGTTTACTTGCGCCGGCATACCATTAACCCTATTACTGATATGCGTCACGATGAACTTGGATTTACCAATCAACAAGATGATTATTATGATATAGCGAAAAAGATGGCAGCGCACGACACTATTTTATTTGTTACGCCTCTTTACTGGTACGGTATGAGCGGATTAATGAAGAACTTTGTGGATCGTTGGTCTGAAAGTCTTAGAGATTTGACAATCAACTTTAAAGAACAAATGAAAAATAAGCGCGTGTATGTATTAGTAGTGGGGGGCACAGGTGCATCTATAAAAGCTCTTCCTCTTATTATGCAATTTCAATACATTGTCGATTTTATTGGCTCTTCCTTTAGCGGATACATCATTGGAGAAGCAAATGCACCTGGAGACATAACAAAAGATGTTAAAGCTCAAAAGCAAGCCATTGTCTTAAATCAAGAATTAAAGCAGCTTTAACACAAAAATAAGACGGATACCCGTCTTATTTTTTCTTTGCCAGCCAAGCAGCAACTTTTTTTGCATCTTCTTCATTGATTAGTCCTTTTGGCATACCGCCTTGACCATTGTTAATAATGTTTTGAATTTCAGCTTCTGAGTGCTTGCTGCCTACATGCTGCAAGCTTGGCCCATTCGCTCCTCCTAAATCTACTCCGTGACAGCCTGTACAGTTTTTCTTCACAATGTCTTCTGCACTCGCTGAAGATTCACCAGCAGATTCATTTTTAGAGCTTCCTCCGCCGCACGCAGACAAAACAAGCGCTAGACCGATTGTTAACGTCAGTAATACTTTTTTCAAGCCTTCTCCCCCTTGCTGTAGAGTTTTCACTCTATTATAACCTACTCCAGAATGTTTAAAACACTCTGTTTACAAGGACTTTGTTTCAATTTCATGAATTCTCTCATCACACTTATGTATACGATTAAGCAATTGATTCGTTTCCTAAACGTTTTTTGTATACTACGCGTGAAATTGTCACACTGAGCTCATATAAAAGCAGAAGCGGAACAATGACTAAAATATCCGAAATAAAATCAGGAGGAGTAATAAGTACGGATATCACAATTAAAGCAAAATATGATAGCTTCCTTGCTCTAGCTAACCTTAATGGATTTAGAACCCCTAGGCGCGTTAAGAATAGAACAACTAAAGGCATTTCAAATAAAAACCCAAACGGTAAACAAAGATTAAGCATAAAACGAAAATAATGCTCAGCCGTAAACATCAGTGAAAACTGATCATTCGACAAGCCCGTTAAAAATGCTAAAACCATTGGAAATAAAACAAAATAACCAAACCCCAGCCCGCTTACAAACAAAAGAAAAAAGAATGGAATGAAGGTAATCAGAACCTTATATTCTTCCTTTTTTAAACCAGGTGAAACAAACCGAAATACTTGATAAGCTGCTACTGGAAGTGTAAAAGCAAGCGCAAAAACAAATGCAATCATCATATAAATCCATACGATTTCACTTGGTCCAAGTACCGCAAGCTTGCCGTCCAAATCTTTTACTAGCCACTGATAAATATCTTGCACAAATACAAAACTGATAATAAGTAAAACTACAAATGCACAAAGTGTTTTAATAATACGAACACGCAATTCTTCAAGGTGCTCCATCAAGCTCATTTCTCCCATTGTCTTTCTCTCCTTTCTCACAAGTAGAAATAGACGAGTTTCCTCGTCTATTTCCTTACTTACGATGTGGATTCATTCCCTTTTTGTTCAGAAACGGTTGCGGTCTGCTTTTCTTTAACACTTTCATCATCTGATACGAGCCCTTTTGCTGCTCCTTTAAATTCAGTTAATGTTCGTCCAAACGCTCGTCCAACTTCCGGCAGCTTAGACGGTCCAAAAATTATTAACGCAATGACTAAAATAATAACCAAACCAGGGATTCCAATATTAGAAAACATACTTGACCTCCTTTTTCTTACTTAGTTTACTGCTGAACTTTTTCTTTCTTTTTCAACTCTTGTTTTTCATGTGCTTTCCCGTGTGCCCGCATACGATCTTCCTCTACTTCCTTAGAAATCTTTAGTCCACGCGGCACGTTATTTACTTCAACTTCCGTCATACCTTTTCCATCTTTTTCATATTGAAAGGAAGCTCGAGTTGAAATTTCTGCACCAGGCTCTGTTACAAAAGGCACAACACGATAATCGGCTTGCCATATATCAGGAGTTACCGTACACCTTACATATCCTCTATAATCATTAAAAAATGTGAGGTGTGGATTTTGACTTAAAATTTTATCCGTGTCTGCTCGTTTATCTGCTCCGTTCCCTCCGGAAGTGATGGAGGTGCCGATGAACTCTGCACCAATAATTCTTGAATTAAGGTTAGCAAAATCCGCGTATAAGTTAGAAGCCCAGTTAGCGTGTACATCTCCAGTTAGTACAATGACGTTGTCCAACTTTTTCTTTTTAATAAAATCAATGACGCGCTGACGATTCGCCGTATACCCATCCCATGCATCCATGCTGTATGTAGGCTTAGCAGCCGTTCCAAATTTTCTTGGCGCAAAGAAAATTTGTTGAGCCAGTACGTTCCAATGACACGCTGACTTTTCAAGATTAGTAAACAGCCATTTTTCTTGTTCATTCCCCAATAGCGTACGTTTGGGATCAAGAGATTCTGGCGTTTGCGGCTTTGTTCCGTCTCCGTTTGCTTGATCATCTCTGTATTGACGCGTATCCAACACTTGAAAAGAAGCTAATTTCCCATATGAAAAGTCACGATATAATCTCATATCCGCTCCGTGAGGCAAGGATGTTTGACGCAAAGGCATGTGTTCGTAATAAGCTTGATAAGCTGCCGCACGGCGTTGAATAAATGCTTCTACTGATTGGCCTTTTTCAGGAATTACATTTGCATAATTGTTTTCTACTTCATGGTCATCCCACGTCACAATCCATGGAAAAACAGCGTGAGCAGACTTCAAATTGGCATCTGCCCTGTACTGAGCATGCCTGTTTCGATAATCTTGCAGCGTTTGAATTTCTGCGCTGCTGTGAGTACGAACGTTTCCGCTTGCAGCCACGTACTCGTTTGGTCCATATTCATAGATGTAATCGCCCAAATGAACGACAAAATCTAATTGTTCTTTAACCATATGCTCATAGGCTGTAAAGTACCCATGTTCATATTGCTGACACGAAGCAAATGCAAACGTCATACTGGCTACTTCTTCATTTGCTGAAGGAAGTGTTTTTGTTTTTCCAACCGGGCTTAACTCATGGCCGCTTTTAAATCGATAATAATAAATATGACTCGGCTTCAATCCTTTTACATCAACGTGAACCGAATGAGCAAGTTCAGGTCTAGCCACTTCTGTTCCTCGTTTGACAATTCGATGAAAGTCTTCATCTTCACTAAGCTCCCATTTTACTGGAATAGGTTGATTAGGCATTCCCCCGCCATTCAACGGGTCTGGTGCTAATCTTGTCCAAAGAACAATGCTATCTGCTAAAGGGTCTCCTGATGCGACGCCTAGAGTGAACGGATAACTTGAAAATTTAGTCGCTGCAGCTGAAACTTCTACTGCGTTTAAACCAACAGACTGAGCAATTGTTAAGCCAAGTGATACTCCCGCTACTTTTCCAGCTCCTTGTAAAAAACGCCGTCTATCAAACCCTTTACTCGAAGAAAAGCTATTTTGTTTCACTTGCTCTATTAATTCGTTTAACGATTTATTTTCCACTGCACATGCCCCTTCCTCATGATTTAACTCAAATTATAAATACTGTTTGTAAAAGGAATATAAAAGATTGTAAAGAAGCACTTACTGCAAAACAGGTATTTTTAACCATTTTATTTCATTGACAAAATAAGTGAACTGACGACAGCAACCTTTAAATTTCTGCATTTTCTTAATTTTCTTTTTAACAATAGTTCTTTACGCTCGTTTTTCTTCATCCAAATTTTACAAAGTTCAACAACTAAAAAAAGGCAGCATACCTAAGTATGCTGCCTCTTAATTAAATATGAGAACGTAAATACGCATCGATAAACGGATCTAGATCTCCATCCATTACGCTTTGCGTGTTTCCGACTTCCGTATTTGTGCGGTGATCTTTTACTAATGAATACGGATGGAATACGTACGAACGAATTTGACTTCCCCATCCAATATCTTTTTGTTCTCCGCGAATTTCAGCTAGCTGTTCTTGCTGCTTTTCAATTTCTAATTGATACAGCTTAGATTTTAACATCTTCATTGCTTGCTCACGGTTTTTAATTTGTGAACGTTCCGTCTGACAAGATACGACTACATTAGTTGGGAGGTGAGTAATACGAACAGCTGAATCTGTTGTATTGATATGCTGACCTCCCGCACCACTTGCACGATACGTATCAACCTTCAAATCTTCCGTACGAATATCAATTGAAATTTCATCATTAAATTCCGGCATTATGTCGCACGATACGAATGATGTATGACGACGGCCTGATGAATCAAACGGAGAAATACGAACGAGACGATGAACGCCTTTTTCAGCTTTTAAATACCCGTACGCATTATGACCTTTAATTAAAAGCGTTACACTTTTAATACCAGCTTCATCTCCAGGTAAGTAATCAAGCGTTTCTACTTTGAAACCTTTTTTCTCCGCCCAGCGCGTATACATACGTAGTAACATTGAACCCCAATCCTGTGATTCTGTTCCACCAGCACCTGGGTGCAGTTCTAAAATGGCATTATTTTTATCATACGGCTCGCTTAAAAGCAGCTGTAATTCAAAGTCATTCATGCCTGATATAAGCTCTTTTAATTCACTAACTAGTTCTTCTGCTAAATCTTCATCGTATTCTTCTTTTACAAGTTCATGAGACACTTGCAAATTTTCATATGTTTCATCCAAGTGGTTAAATTGATTTACTGCATCTTTCAAACCATTGGCTTCATTAATAACAGTCTGAGCTGCCTGCTGGTCATTCCAAAAATTTGGATCAGCCATAGTCTCATCTAATTCATCGATACGAGCTTGTTTTGTAT
>NZ_JBFULJ010000019.1:0-32014 GCF_056400385.1 Priestia sp. P5_B4 | reverse complement strand
GAACCAGAGAATACGGAAGTATTAGCTGTTCTTGCTGACTTAGAAGGTCAGCAAGAGCAGCTAAAAGCAAAGAGCGAAAAGATATCTAAAGAGCTTGCACATTTATAGAGTGAGATGAAAGAAGTTCCTATAAAAGGAACTTCTTTTTATGTTTTATCATAAACAATCTATTGTGAGAGAAAGAGAACCTTATATAACGGAACGTAAACGTTATGGAGAGGTTTTGTTTTAGATACATATAGAGGAGAAGAAATGCGATAAGAGATTATGTAAAAATGGGAAAAGGAAGAACGGTTATTCGCTCTTCCTCCAGCCGTATTGCTTATGATAGTGATTTAGAAACGTCCGCCGCCAAGTTGCTGTTCAGCCATTTGCACAAGACGTTTTGTGATTTCGCCGCCTACTGAGCCGTTTGCGCGTGCAGTTGTGTCAGGACCAAGAGTTACGCCAAATTCACTAGCGATCTCATATTTCATTTGATCGATTGCTTGTTGAGCACCGTGTACTGCTAATTCGTTGCTGCTCTTATTTCTGCTGTTTGCCATCATAATCAACTCCTWTTATAAGGTTAAGATTATGATTTGATTAATAGATAGTTTTTATACATAAAATAAAAAAATTTTTTCAGGGACTTATAGAATATGCTTATTGGAATAAAGAACCAAAAGTTTCCGCTAGGTAACGGAAAATAATTATGTGTAGAAAGAGAGAGGGGGCAAGTAAAATAGAACACAAATAAGTAAGCGGTTACAAAACGATTAAGATAGAAGGAGAATTTTAATATTCCTATTCTATTTAAAAGGAGGAGATTTGCTATGTATCAAAGGTTAAAAAAGTCTGTACTATTGGCTATTACATTGAGTTTAGCAATTGGCATTGTACTCTCTTATGAGAAAGCAGCGCTGGCGAAGCAGACGCACGAAAAATCTACATCCTATCGTACAGTGACAGAGATTTATGACTGGGGAGCGGCGATCACAAAAATTATTATTGACTTAGGTGAACCTGTTCCAACCAATTCACTTACAAAAGAAACGTTTAAGGTGCATGTGGCTCGAAGTGATAGTCGATTAGAACCGTCTTTATTGGAACAAGGAGGTCGTACAGTAAAAAAAGCCTATGTATCCGATAAAGATGGACAACCAGCCGTACATACTGGAAAATATGCAGTTTTAGAAATGGAAGTTGGAGCAGCTGTTTCATTAGGAGCACCACTAAATTACGATGAATATGGTACAGGGTTAAATGCATGGATAGACAGTCAATATACCATTACTCAGCAAAAAGACATGATAACAAATAAAGGAAAGTTGTCAGGGCTTGTAGTGAAACAGTTTGCGGGAGAGAAAAAAGAACTCGTAGATGATTTTACAATTAAAAAAGGTATATATCAAGATATAGAATTAGCATACGCAAGTCATGCACCGGCAAAGGATAAGAAAAAGAATCCATTAATCATTTGGCTACATGGTGGAGGAGAGGGAGGAACAGATGCAACAATTCCCTTATCTGCCAATAAAGCTGTTAGTTTTATCACAAAAGAAACTCAGGCTTATTTTGAAGGTGCCTACGTTTTAGTACCGCAAGCGCCAACAAAATGGATGGATGGTTATACGAGTAAAGCGGATGGAACTTCTATTTATAAAGAATCACTGATAGCCTTAATTGAAGAATATGTTTCTAAAAATCCTGATATTGATTCCAATAGAATCTATATCGGAGGAGCATCTAATGGCGGATATATGACTATGCTTATGATTCGTGATTATCCAAAATACTTTGCAGCAGCATTTCCAGTATGTGAAGGACTAAATGATAGATTAATTACGAATCAAGATATTGAAAAGATGAAAGAAACACCTATTTGGTTCGTAGCCGCCAAGAATGATACGGTCCTTCCGCCAACAATTAACACTCTTCCAACTTATGAACGTTTGGTGAAAAGCCATGCAAATAATGTTTATTTATCACTATTTGAGGATGTCCATGACACCACAGGCTTGTATAAAAATAACGATGGTTCGCCCTATCAGTATAATGGACATTCATCTTGGATATATCTGTATAATAATGAGCCCAACGCTAAAATAAACGGAAGCACAACAAGCATAATGGAATGGATGAGCAAACAATCGTTGAAAAATTAATCATTTTAAAAAAAGCTGTTGCACATTGAACAGCTTTTTTATTTCTCTTTTAAAACGAAAGATTGTATCTAAAATAAACGATTGAATACTTTCGTGATAAAATAAGGAAAGAGATCACGAAGAAAGGAACAGTGAAAGTGAAACCAACCATTTACGATGTTGCGAAAAAAGCAGGGGTATCAATAGCCACTGTATCCAAAGTAATCAATCAAACAGGCCGTATTAGTGAAAAAACGATAAAAAAAGTGAATGAAGTAATGATGGAATTAGATTATCAGCCTAGCAGTGTTGCAGCGGCGTTAACAGGAAAAAAGACGTACACGATCGGTGTTCTAGTTCCTGATATCTCGAATCCTTTTTTTGCAGAGGTAGCAAGAGCTTTTGAAAATAGTGCTAGAGCAGCGGGATACACGCTTTTTTTATGCAGTACAGATCATCAAACTGCGCGCGAACATGAATATATAGATCTTTTATTTAAAAAACAAGTAGATGGAATCATTATCGCAACCGAACTAAATGATACGAAGCTCGTAAAGAAGATCGTGAAGCATGATGTACCGCTTGTATTGTTTTCAGTTGACCATCCTTCTATTTCAACGCATGTAGTGACAATTGATAACGTTCGCGGAGGATATATCGCAGGTACGTATTTAATAGAAAAAGGTCATCAATCGGTAACAATTATGACTGAAAAAGATAGAAAAAGCAGTGAGGGACGATTAGCGGGATTTAAACAAGCGCTCACAGAAGCAAATTTATCACTAGAAAATCAATCCATTATCAGCTGTTATTCAACAGTAGAAGATAGCAGGAGAGCAAGTAAACAGCTGCTTTCCTTACCTAATAGGCCAACAGCAGTCTTTGCATGTACAGATCTAATTGGGGTATCGCTCATAAACGAGGCAAGAAAGCAGGGGCTTTCGATCCCGGGAGATCTGTCGGTAATTGGATTCGATAATACGATTTATGCTGATATTGCTGAGCCGGGTTTGACAACGATTGAACAACCCATTTCTCAGATGGCTACTAGTACGTTTGAACAGCTGTTAAAGTCTATGAAAAAAGAAGAGCATGCGAAACAGCGAGTAACGATTATTCCCGAACTAGTAGAACGTGCGTCGGTAAAAAAGTTATAAAATAGAGAAGATAAAAAAGCTACAGGTGTTGAGACACCTGCAGCTTTTTCTTCTTAAGCATATTTATAGAGAGACCGGACTTTTGACTTCGTTTATTGTTTCGCCTTTAATAGTTGTCTCTGTTGGAATCGTAAGGAAACCAGTTAGAAAAGCACCAAAGAAGTATAAGCAAGCAAAGATCCAAATTACGCCGCCCGTGCCCAAAAGACCAATAAAAACGGTCACAATTAAAGGACCTACAAAAGCAGAAAGTCCAGATCCTAAGTTCAACACAGACATTGCAGCTCCTTTATTCTCCGGAGCTAAAGAAGGCACTAACGCTGTAAGAGGGACATAACCTGCTAGCGTTGCACCGTAACAGCATGCGACAATCATCATTACCCAATAATTATGTCCGACGAATTGCGGTACATAGTAGAGAGCAAGTGTTACAATTCCGCATCCAACTCCGCCAAACCATTTGATTGTATTTACCCAGCCAAACTTATCTCCAACAATACCAAAAATAATATTAAAAGCCATATTCACAAAAAACAATGTACCCCAGATTTGCAACCATTCACTCATCGTAAAATCATGTTTCATCATATATGTTGGCAAGAAAACAACAAATCCAAATTGAGCAGCAGAGTTAATAATCTTTACGATACCGCCGATTCCTACTTTAGGGTTCTCAAATGCAATTGTAATCCCTTTCATTAATTCTTTTGTTTTATTATCGTTTACTTTTTGTACGGTAAACTTGTCTTTATTCATAATAATCGAAAAGATTCCACCGATCAAAACAAAAAGTAAACCACTCCATAAGGTAGCGATTTCTCCGATTTTTGGAACCATATAACTTGAGTAAAAGGCTCCGATTACGCTTAATCCGAGCTGGAAGACAAACCAAAACCAGCCTACTGCTTTTGAAAGCATTTCCTGGGGCGTGCGGTAAGACACCCAGACCAAGAATGAGTAAGCAAATAAAGGGTAACCAAATCCTCTAAGAGCATAACAAATTAGTATAATGGTGTAATTCATAATATGAAGTCCTAAACCTATAAATCCAATTGAACCAATAATAAAGGATATCAAGCCGAATGCCATTGCTTTTCTAGGACCCCACAGTTGAACCAGTACGCCGGAGAACCAGGAAGAAACAGAGACCGTAATGCCGTAAACAGTAAACAGTAAAGCAGCATGTTCAATGGTTAAACCTCGTTCTACAAGATAAGGAGATAACCATCCTTGTTCTAAACCATCGCCAATCATAAAAACAATAATACCTATGTATCCCCACGTTAAATGAGAAGGGATCCCAATCCTGTCTAAAGCCGTTTTTCTGGAAATAAATTCATTCATTTTCCACACCACCAGATCGATTATTTTGTGTAAAACATCAAACTAATTTGGTTAAGCGCTTAATCTATTTGATAAAAAGTATACGCTTACATTTTTTGAACGTCAATTAAAATTTTAAATATATATAATTTTCAATTAAATTATTTCGATCATAAAAATATTAGTATGTAAGTCAATAATCATTGAATTCATGATAAAAATACTTGAATATAGAGAATTTCTTTATGTTTCATCGATAAATAGATAAAAAATAAAAATAGTTTTTTATAGTGTGCATTTAGAATGTTAAAAAACAAATATTCTAAATAATCTATAAAAACTGTTTGCATTTCAGAAAACGTTATGTATAATTGGAATCAGGAAAGCGCTTAACCTGTATAAAGGTTTGAGCGAATGTTTTCTTAACTTTTAATTAAAGGGGAAAATAAGATGGGGATTCTTACAATTGGAATAATTGGTGCTGGACGCATAGGGAAATTACACGTTGATAATTTAAAATTAATGCCGCAAATAAAAATTAAAGCGGTTTCAGATGTGGTAGTAGACCATTTACATGAATGGGCTGCAAGTAAAGAAATTTCGACGTTAACAACAAATTATCAAGATTTATTAGCTGATCCAGAAATTGATGCCGTATTCATTTGTTCGCCAACGAATACGCACGCATCGATTATTAAAGAAGCAGCTCGAGCGAAAAAGCATATTTTCTGTGAAAAGCCCGTTAGTTTTTCAGTAGAAGAAACATTCCAAGCGTTAGAAGTAGTAAAAGAACATGGCGTGCAGCTTCAAGTTGGCTTTAACCGACGCTTTGATCCCAACTTTAAAAAAGTGCATGATCTTGTACAGCAAGGAGAAGTAGGACAGCCGCACATTTTAAAAATCACCTCCAGAGATCCTCAGCCTCCGAGTCCCGAATACGTTCGCGCTTCAGGAGGATTGTTCATGGATATGATGATTCATGATTTTGATATGGCTCGTTATGTAATGGACAGTGAAGTAATTGAAGTATCGGCTTACGGCACGACGCTCATCGATCCTGCTATTGAAGAAGCAGGGGATATAGATACAGCAATTGTGTCATTAAAATTTGCAAATGGAGCTTTAGGTGTAATCGATAACAGTCGTCAAGCTGTCTACGGTTACGATCAGCGCCTTGAAGTTTTTGGTGAAAAAGGTGCAGCTGCCGCTGACAATTGCCGTCCTACTACAGTAGAAATATCAACAGGCGAAAGCGTAGTCAAAGAGAAGCCGCTGTATTTCTTTCTTGAGCGCTATACACAAGCGTACATAGCGGAAGTGACACAGTTTGCAAGAGCAATTATGGAAAAGCAAAGCGTTATTTGTACAGGGAACGATGGGTTACAAGCAGAACGGATTGCTAAAGCAGCAAAAGAATCTTTACTATCCGGGCAGCCAGTGAAGATTGAACATAAAAAATACGCAGTGAATTAATGACAGTAAACGTGGGGATGAAAGAAATTGGTCTTTCTACCCTTTTAGGAAAGCGCTTAACTAAGGAGGAATAAAGATGAATCCGCTTGTTTTTAAAGAAAATCGTGGGTTAGATTTCATCGCTGTTGGCCGTTTATGTATTGATTTAAATGCAAATGAAACACAGCGTCCAATGGAAGAGACTAAAACATTTACTAAATATGTCGGAGGCTCTCCGGCTAATATTGCGATTGGAGCAGCAAGGCTAGGCTTAAAAACCGGTTTTATCGGAAAAGTATCAGATGATCAAATGGGACGCTTCATTATGGATTATCTGCAAAAAAATAAGATTAATACAGATAGCATTGTTGTTGATAAAACGGGGGCCGTAACGGGGCTTGCTTTTACGGAAATCAAGAGCCCTACAGATTGCAGCATCTTAATGTATCGTGATAACGTAGCGGATTTAAAGCTAAGTCCTACAGAAGTATCCGAAGAATATATCAAACAGTCAAAGGCACTTTTAATATCTGGAACAGCTCTTGCGCAAAGTCCTTCTCGTGAAGCAGTGTTTTTAGCACTAGAACACGCACGCAAGCATGAAGTTGTAGTGTTTTTTGATATCGACTATCGTCCATATACATGGGAATCGGAAGCTGAAACGGCAGTCTATTTTAATTTAGCCGCTGAAAAATCAGATGTAATTATTGGTACGCGAGAAGAGTTTGACATGATGGAAAAACTTTTAAATTATAAAGAATCTAATGATCAAGTAACAGCAGAGCGCTGGTTTTCTCACCATGCTCAAATCGTCGTGATTAAGCACGGTGGAGAAGGGTCTATTGCCTATACAAGAGATGGTAAATCTCACCGCGGAGGAATATTTAAAACAAAAGTTCTGAAAACGTTTGGCGCTGGTGATTCATATGCTTCAGCCTTTATTTACGGATTGATGCAAGGGATGGAAATTCCACAGGCAATGCGATTGGGGGGTGCCTCCGCTTCGATTGTAATTTCAAAACACAGCTGTTCAGATGCTATGCCGACAAGCGTTGAGCTCTTCAACTTTATGGAGACAGCAACGGAAGTTTTGCAGGAAGTTTAATAAACAAAGGGAAAATCTTGAGAGATTAAAGGAATAGCAACTTATTAAAATGAGATAAAGGGAGAGATATTCTATGACACAGACAGCAGTGAAAACAGTAAAAAACTATATTGGTGGACAATGGATTGAATCAGCTACATCAAAAACGGAACCTGTGTATAACCCAGCGACAGGTGAATTAATCGCACAGGTACCTCTTTCTACAAAAGAAGACGTAGATCAAGCGGTGCAAGCAGCAAATGAAGCGTTCAAAGGGTGGGCAAAAACAGCCGTGCCTAAACGTGCAAGAATTTTATTCAAGTATCAGCAGCTATTAGTAGATAACTGGGATGAATTAGCAAAGTTAGTGACGGTTGAAAACGGAAAAAGCTTTAACGAAGCGCGAGGCGAAGTGCAGCGTGGTATTGAATGTGTAGAATTTGCGGCGGGTGCTCCTACGTTAATGATGGGGAAACAGCTTCCTGATATTGCAACAGACATTGAGTCTGGCATGTACCGCTACCCAATTGGTGTCATTGGGGGAATTACGCCGTTTAATTTTCCAATGATGGTTCCTTGCTGGATGTTCCCGCTTGCGATCGCTTGCGGCAATACATTTGTGTTAAAGCCTTCTGAACGTACACCGCTTTTAGCTGCAAGATTAGCTGAGCTGTTTGAAGAAGCTGGTTTGCCAAAAGGTGTATTAAACATTGTAAACGGCGCGCATGATGTGGTAAACGGTCTTCTTGAACATAAGTTAGTGAAAGCTATTTCGTTTGTAGGTTCCCAGCCTGTAGCTGAGTACGTGTACAAAAAAGGTACGGAAAACTTAAAGCGTGTTCAAGCTTTAGCCGGTGCTAAAAACCATTCAATTGTATTAAAGGATGCAGATTTGAACGTAGCAACAAAACAAATTATCGGAGCCGCTTTTGGTTCAGCAGGTGAACGTTGTATGGCAGCATCTGTTGTTACTGTACAAGAAGAAATTGCGGATCAGCTAATTGAAAGATTAGTAGAGGAAGCAAATGATATTGTAATTGGCGACGGCTTAGAAGAAAATGTCTTCTTAGGACCAGTTATTCGTGAAAATCATAAAGAGCGTACGCTCAGCTATATTGAATCAGGCGTGCAAGAAGGAGCAAAGCTTATTCGTGACGGTCGCACAGATGCAGCAGTAAATGGCAATGGCTACTTTGTCGGACCAACGATTTTTGATCATGTTACGCAAGAAATGAAAATTTGGCAAGATGAAATTTTTGCACCTGTGCTGTCCATTGTACGTGTGAAAACATTAGAAGAAGCTATTGAAGTAGCTAATAACTCTCGATTTGCAAACGGTGCTTGTATTTATACAGATAGCGGCGCAAGTGTACGTGAGTTCCGTGAAAATATTGAATCTGGTATGTTAGGAGTAAATGTAGGGGTACCGGCACCTATGGCATTCTTCCCATTCTCTGGCTGGAAAGATTCTTTTTATGGTGATCTTCATGCAAACGGTACGGATGGCGTGGAGTTTTATACAAGAAAGAAAATGGTAACAACGCGCTGGTAAGTAATTCATTAAAAATCGCATCTCATTTTTAAAGGAAGTATCAGGAATTAAAGATATTCCTTATGCTTCCTTTTTTAAAATCGCAATCTAGTACTAGAAGGGAGAAAGAAGCATGGAAACAGTTAGAATGACGACGGCACAAGCATTAGTGAAGTTTTTAAATCAGCAGTATGTTGAATTTGATAGAAAGCAGCATCAGTTTATTAAAGGGATTTTTACAATTTTCGGGCACGGAAATGTGGTAGGTCTTGGGCAAGCTTTGGAAGAAGATCCAGGAAATCTAGATGTATATCAAGGACGTAATGAACAAGGAATGGCCAATGCAGCGATGGCTTTTGCAAAACAAAAACATCGAAAGCAAATTATGGCTTGCACATCTTCAGTGGGGCCAGGTTCAGCAAATATGGTTACAACGGCAGCCACTGCTTCAGCTAATAATATTCCAATTTTGCTGCTTCCTGGTGATGTATTTGCAACTAGACAGCCGGATCCCGTTTTGCAGCAAATTGAACAGTCATATGATTTATCTATTTCTACAAACGATGCTTTTCGACCAGTGAGTAAGTACTGGGATCGCGTAAGCCGCCCTGAACAATTGATGACAGCTATGATTAATGCGATGCGTGTATTAACGAATCCAGCAGATACGGGAGCTGTAACTATTTGTTTGCCTCAAGATGTGCAGGGGGAAGCATGGGATTTTCCAGCTTATTTCTTTCAAAAGCGCGTTCACCGCATTGAGCGCCGCCTTCCGACTAGGGACAGTCTAGCAGATGCAATTCAATTAATGAAAACAAAGAAAAAGCCAATCATCATTTGTGGAGGAGGCGTTCGGTATTCAGAAGCTGTAAAAGAGTTAAAACAATTTACTAGTGAGTTCCATATTCCATTTGGAGAAACTCAAGCAGGGAAAAGTGCCGTTGAAAGTGACTATCGCTATAATCTGGGCGGAATAGGTGTAACAGGGAACTCAGCTGCTAATACAATCGCTAAAGAAGCAGATTTAGTAATTGGAGTAGGCACTCGATTTACTGATTTTACAACAGCATCTAAACAGCTTTTTCAACATCCCAACGTGCAATTTCTTACCATTAACACGTCTGAATTTCATGCAAATAAACTTGATGCTGTGAAACTTGTAGCTGATGCAAAAGAAGGATTGCTTGCTCTTATGAAAGAGCTAAAATCAATTGGCTATCAGTCTGGTTATACAACAGAAATTGCAAATGCTAAAGACGCATGGGAAACAGAATTAGAGCGTCTGCATAACATACGTTTTACTGGTGCAGATTTTGTTCCGGAAATACAAGGTCATTTAGATGAAAGCTTAGCTGAATATGTAGAATCACTTGGTACTCAATTAACGCAAACCGAAGTAATTGGAGAGGTGAATAAGCTCCTTGATGACAACTCCGTCATTGTTGGTGCAGCAGGAAGTCTTCCAGGCGACTTACAGAGAATGTGGAAGTCTACTAAACCTAATACCTATCATATGGAATATGGATATTCATGTATGGGATATGAAGTATCAGGCGCACTTGGAGTTAAGCTGGCAGAACCAGCTAAGGAAGTGTATGCGATGGTTGGAGATGGAAGCTATCAAATGCTTCATTCAGAGCTTATTACAAGCCTTCAAGAAAGAAAAAAGATAAACATTTTACTGTTTGATAACTCAGGCTTCGGGTGCATTAATAACCTTCAAATGTCAAACGGTATGGGGAGCTTTGGCACAGAGTTTCGTTATCGAAACGATGAAACAGGAAAACTAAACGGAAACGTGATGAAAATTGATTTTGCAGCCAGCGCCGCAGGCTACGGTGTAAAAACGTATCGCGTAAGTTCTCTTGAAGAATTAAAAACGGCGATAGAAGATGCACAAAAACAAGAGGTTTCTACGCTAATTGATATTAAAGTACTGCCAAAAACTATGACGAACGGTTATGAATCATGGTGGCATGTAGGAGTAGCAGAGGTATCTAAAAATCAGCATGTACAGGAAGCTTATGAAGAWAAGGTGAAAAACCTTGAAATGGCAAGAGTTTATTAAGGAGCAGGAGAAAATGAGGTTGTTGAAGAGAAACATTCGATAAATATAAAAGAGGTTTTAATTTCATATAAGGGAGAGGAAGAGATGTTCAAGGAAAATACGGTCAAACTGGGGATTGCTCCAATTGCTTGGACAAATGATGATATGCCTGAACTGGGAGCTGAAAATACATTCGAACAGTGTATCAGTGAGATGGCTTTAACCGGTTTTAAAGGAAGTGAGGTCGGAAACAAATATCCGCGAAATGTTTCAATCTTAAAAAAGGCATTATCGCTTCGGAATTTGGAAATTGCAAGTGCATGGTTTAGTACATTTTTAACAACAAAGCCGCTGGAAGAAACGGTAACGCCATTCATTGAACATCGCGATTTTTTATACGAAATGGGAGCAAAAGTAATTGTTGTGTCTGAACAAGGGCACAGCATTCAAGGGTTGATGGATGTTCCTTTATTTAAAGAAAAGCCTGTGTTCACGCCAACAGAGTGGAGAAGACTTGCAGAAGGCCTGCACCATCTTGGGAAACTGGCACGAGAAAAAGATATGCATATTGTCTATCATCATCATATGGGAACAGGTGTACAAACAACAGAAGAAATTGAGCAGCTAATGGAGCTTACCAATCCGGAGCTTGTTTCGCTGCTATTTGATACCGGTCATCTTGTCTTTTCAGGAGCAGAACCTCTTTATATCTTAAAAAAATATCTGCACCGTATTAAGCATGTTCATTTAAAGGATATTCGTCAAGAAGTAGTTGATCGAGTCAAAGAACAAGACCTAAGTTTCTTGCAAGCGGTAAAAGAAGGAGCCTTTACTGTTCCAGGTGACGGAGCTATTGAATTTGATGAAGTATTTACTACGCTTGCCACTTCGGATTACAACGGATGGTTTGTCGTAGAAGCAGAACAGGATCCAGCCCTTGCTAATCCTTTTGAATATGCGTTAAAAGCAAGAAACTTTATTAAAGAAAAAAGCGGTCTTTAATTTCCATTGTAAAAGATTTTACGCCTTTTATGTGTTTATGAAAGGAAAGGAGGAGAGGAAATGAAGCCAACCATTTATAGTGTGGCTGAAGAAGCAGGTGTATCAATTTCTACGGTATCAAAAGTCATCAATCAAACCGGTCATATTAGTGAAAGAACAAGACAAAAAGTAATTGAGGTTATGGCGCAGTTGAATTATCATCCAAGCGTCGTAGCATCTGCTTTAACAGGAAAACCCACTAAAACGATTGGGCTTCTCGTACCTGACATCTCCAACCCTTTTTTTGCCGATTTGGCAAGAAGCATAGAAGACCGAAGTCATGAGCGAGGTTTCCATGTTGTAATGTGCAATACCGATAACGATGCGGAAAAAGAGAAAAAGTATCTATCGCTGTTAATACGTCAGAGAATCGACGGTTTAATTGTAGCTTCTGCTTTTCGCAATGCTAATCTTTTAAAAAATATGCTTAAGCAAGATATACCGATTAGCGTTATTGCTTCAGAAATTCCTCACATATCTGTTAATACAGTGACAGTGGATGACTACAAAGGGAGCTATTTAGCGACTGATTATTTGCTGTCTTTGCATCATAAAAAAATTGCGATTATTACAGAAAATGCAAAAAGCAATCACGCCCGTTTAGATGCTTTTCGAGACGTTATGCAAGAAAATGGAATCATCGTGCCGCCTCAGCACGTTATTACGACCGAAGCAAGTATTCAAAAAGGATATGAAAGTGCTAAGCAAATTTTTTCAATGAAGGAGAAAGTGACGGCTATTTTTGCTTGTAACGATTTACTGGCTATCGGAGTTATCCAAGCTGCAAAAGAATTCAAAATTGATGTACCGCAAGACTTATCAGTGATTGGCTTTGATAATACGGTTCTTTCTACTACCATTACGCCCATGTTGACGACAGTAGCACAGCCGACAAAAGAAATGGCTGTAAACGTAGTGGATTTGCTGGTTAGAGAAATGAAATATCCAGCGATGCATAAAGAACATTTGCTTCTTGAGCCAAAATTGATTGTTCGGAAATCAACGGCTCCGTTACGAAGGGAAGGCACAGCATCTACAAATAATTGAATACAATCAAGAATATTGCCGTTAATAAAAAATCCTCATAGTCACATATTTAAAAGAATTTAGAGAGTCTATGAAGAAAAATGAGTAATTAGTAAATTCTTATCGCGCTAYTACATAAAGGAGGAATTCAAGCATGTTAGGTAAATTAGGTGAATTAAATAACGGATACAACGTACTTACAGAAATGACCGGTCAGCACAAAGATATGCTGATGGATATTGGGATTTATAAAATGGCCCAAGGAAAAGAGGAAACTTTACTAGACAGTAGCAGTGAAACCGCTATTCTTTTACTAGAAGGAAAGATAAAGCTAGAGTGGGAAGGCCATTCGAAAGAAATTCAGCGCCAGTCCCTATTTGAAGAAGAGCCTTGGTGTTTGCACGTTTCAAAAAATGTGGAGGTCAAAATTACCGGACTTGCCGATAGTGAAGTACTAGTTCAAAAAACGGATAATGAAAAAGAGTTTTCATCAAAATTATATACGCCCGAAGATTGTCAAAACACAGTGGCTGGTGAAGGAGTATGGGAAGGTACTGCTCAGCGTGTAATCCGAACAATTTTTGACTACAATAACGCTCCTTACTCTAACCTTGTTATTGGAGAAGTTATTTCTTATCCAGGAAGATGGTCGAGTTATCCGCCTCATCATCATGACCAGCCCGAAGTGTATTACTATCGTTTTGACAAGCCACAAGGATTTGGCTGCGCAATGGTTGGAGAAGATGCGTACCGTGTAGTTGATAATAGTTTTATTACAATTCCTGGTGAATTGGATCATCCTCAAGCAACGGCTCCTGGCTATGCGATGTACTTCTGCTGGATGATTCGCCATCTCGACAATAATCCGTGGACAGACCGTATTATGGAAGAAGAGCATAAGTGGTTATTAGAGGCGGATGCAAAAATTTGGCCTGAAAAATAAATAAAGCTCTATATAAGAAATGGGTTTCAAATGTTGAAAAACCTCGAATAAAAATTATGCGTAAAATAATAGTTTATTTTTGTAAAATATGTTTTTATATGTTAAAATATAGCTTGTATTAATATTCAGGCGATGATATCGCTCTTTGCTGCAGATTCCTTTTTAGGAGTCTCTTTTTTTTGGAAACGGAAGCAACAGATACAGACGATTCGTATATAAATTAAAAAGAAAAGGAGATAAGCGTAAGCCGCTTATCTCCTTTTCTTTTTAGCGTTATCTAATGCTAAGTTCTTTTTCACTACTTTTTCTAAAGCAACTTCCACGTGAAAATTTTTTTCATCGATGTCATTCACAAGCACGACGGTTCCTTTTCGTCCTTTAATCTTTAAATCATCACCCGTAGAAGGAATGTTTTCCCTCAGCTGGCTTAATAGAAGCTTTCTGTTTTCAAAAAAGTGGACAGCCACCATTTTATCTCACCTAATTTCATATGATATGTGTGATACAAAGATGTGTATATGAAATCCTTCCTATACATTATGTCGCCAGGGGTGGTTTTAGAACACATTGAATAGACAATTGTTGCATCGATATATGAAATAAATAGGATGGCATAGTTATAAATCTTCTATTCTTGGACATACTTATACTACTAATCTAAAAAGGGATGTGGATGAAAATGAAGGTGGCTATCGGATTAAGTGTATTTACGGTCGTTACAGGAGCAATTGCGTTAGGGTCAGTTTACTTTTTAGCAGGTATCTTTTCGTTTTTCTTAACGGTTTTTTCATAAAAAAATCCACCAAGAGGTGGATTTTTTTATTTAGCAGCGGCTTTTGTTTCATGAGGCGAATTGCCGATAAATCCAAATTTTCCGCCGACAACTTCTTTTACTTCGTGGATGACAATAAAAGAATTCGGGTCAATTTGCTGGATTTTCTTTTTAATTTTTAATAACTCGTTCTTTTTAATAACAACGTAGATAATGCGTTTATCTTTGTTGGCGTAGTAGCCGTATCCGTAAAAGATGGTGGCTGCATTTCCAAATTCACTGGTAATAACTTGTGCTATGTCTTTGTATTGATCGGACATAATCGTCATTGCTTTTTTGTTGTGGAAACCTTCGATAACGACATCTACGATTTTGGCACAAAGATAGACGAATATAAAAGTATAGAGTGTGTTGTTGACGCCAATAGCAAAAACCGATGCTAAAATAATGACGCTGTCCATATAGAACATGCTTTTAGAAATATTATAGCCTTTTGTATAGTTTAATAAATAAGCTAAAAGCGTTGTTCCACCGGTAGATCCATCTGCGATAAAAATGAGAGCAAGTCCTGTTCCCATTAGTAAAGCCCCGAATACAATTCCTAAAATCATGTCGTGAACGTGAAAAGGAATATAGCTGACTAGACCGAGGAAAACGGACGTCATGACGGCTCCTAGAATCGTATAAAGAATCATTTTTTTGGTTAGAAATTTATAGGCTAAGGCAATAAATATAAGGTTTACAAGAAATGTGCTGATACTTGTAGGGATATGAAATAAATAATATAAAACAAGAGCAATACCAACTGTACTTCCGTCACCTAATTTATTTGGAATGACGAAAAAGTCAATGGATGCAGCAACTAAAAGTGCTCCAACAATAATTAAGATGATGTCTTTATAGATTGTTTTCAATATGCAAACCTCCTTGATTATTAGGATATTTTCATGTGTAATCTTGTTTTTACTAGTGTTTCACAAATGATAAAATAAAAAACGTCTTAGAAATTGTCTAGTTATAAAACTGATCAACTTCTAAGACGAAGAATTACGATACGTGTATAGGTCTTGACCCGGCTTTTCTATGCTTCGATGTCACCGATTATATAAACCTCTGACCGCTATGTCAACGCTATGAGAGATGTTCAACTTTTCAAAAAATAGAAGGCGGTTTCCTACATAAAAAAAGAATCCTTTGCGACGATGCAAAGGATTTTCAAATTTATTGGAATAGGGGGAATACGTTATTAGGATTACCATTTTCATAAATTAATATACCTTAATTTTTCAAAAAAATTTATTTGTTAATGACGATTGAAAGTTTGTAATTCACATGCTGATTTAGCTCTGTCAAAAAATCATTTAGTTCTTCATTTGAATGAAATTTGCATTCTAATAAGTAGCAGCCATCGCCGCTGATTTTAAAGTTGTTGATAACGTGCTCCTGCTGACTTTCTAAAAATGTAAGGTAGGGGTGGTGATGAATACTCTGCGTATAGATATTTAAAAATGCATGGATGATGTAGCCGAGTTTTCGTTCATCAATGTTAATTGTATAGCCTTTGATAATGCCTTCATCTTCTAACTTTAATACTCTAGCAGAAGCGGCTTGTCCGGTTAAATGCACTTTTTCTCCTAATTCTTTCATCTTCATACGTCCATTTTTTGATAGTTCTTCTAGTATGCGCTTATCTGTATTATCTAACATCGCTACAAATCCTTTCGTATTTCAAATCAAAAGGCTTAACTACTTGATGTCACCTATGTATACTGATACGTCTTCTATTTTATACTAAAGGAAAGTAAGAAAAAAGAGCAGTCAATATGCAAGATATAGAAAGGAGCAGTAGTTTGTAAACAGCTAGATTGACGAAAGCTTAAGCTTGCTGTATGATTCTTTGAGTGTTTACGTGGTTCGTAACCATCCCACGTTAAAAAACTAAGGAGAGAATAGTAAGATGAATATAAGAACACTTTGCGTCAACGGTCTTTTAGCAGCTATGTATATTGCTGTCAGCATGTTAATCCAGCCGTTTGGCTTCACCAATATCCAATTTCGTATATCGGAAATGTTCAATCACTTAATTGTGTTTAATAAAAAGTACGTGTACGGCATTGTGCTAGGAGTATTTCTGACGAATTTGTTTTTTTCACCAATGGTCGCTTATGATCTGGTGTTTGGGGTAGGACAATCCGTGCTATCATTACTCATTACCATTTTTTCTATGCGCTACATTAAAAATATGTGGGCTCGTATGCTTGTTAATACACTTGTATTTACGTTCACGATGTTTATTATTGCGTTTGAACTGCACTTAGCATTTGATTTACCATTTTTCTTTACATGGTTAACAACAGCTGTTGGTGAGTTCATTGTTATGCTTGTTGGAGCACCAATTATGGCTGCAATTAATAAACGTGTACAATTTAATAAGCTAGTTGGATAAAAAAGATGGGGCTGTGATAAATCTCACAGCCCCATCTTTTTTTCTTTGTTATTCTATAAGTGTAGTGATAAACCCCTTATTATTGAAGAGCTTTTCACGCATGGACAAATTACCCATATCTAGCATGTGAAAAGAGCAGGTCGCGTTTGCGGTCTGCTCTTTTTGCGTAAGGCAATAGGAAGTATCCGGTTAGATTATTTTGAAAGAAGGAGTGACAAATCTCACAGCGCATTCTTTTTTCTTTTGTTACGATATACATATAGTTGGCAAACTCCTTATCGAAAAGTTTTTCGCACAACAACACATTACCTATGCGTAGCAATTAAAAAAGCAGACCAATGACGGTTTGCTTTTTTAATTGTATTTTTCCATTAAATAACTTTTTTGAGTTATAATTGTAAAATGATCTTTGTTACTAGAGAGGGGATTGTTTTTTGAATAGAAAGTTAGGAATTCTTGTTTTATTAGCTTTAGCCATCTTATTTGTCGGGTGTTCAAAAGAAGAAGACAACGTTCCTTTAAGAGAACTAGAAAAGATAAGTATTAACGTAATCAAAGAACAAAAAATGAAGCAAGGAATTTCATATGAAATGGAATTAGTAAACAAGAGCGATTTGACCATCAAACAAAATAATGTATTTTTATCCTATCCCTTAAAAATGAAAAACGGTTATTCTGATAATAAATTTAAGGTGTTAGCAGAAGGAAATAAATTAAATATCAAGCCAAAACAAAAGGTGAAGTTAACGGCATTTCTTCCTTTGAATTGGTTGGTTCCATGAAAACAGCTCCCTGATATAATTACTAGTTGATCGGTCAGTATAATGGTAGCAACTCTATACTGATCAGTCAATCCAGACGTCTAGGTCTTGTATATAAGTAAAGATTGATGCAAGTTTCACAGGTGTAAGCATTGATTGAAATGTTAAGAATAAGGTTACAAAGTATTTTGGACCTATACTTCTATTACTGTTAAAAAAATATGATTAAGTAATGAAATTAAAAGAAGACGAGAAGCGTATAGCATGTTACGATAGGGACGGTATAGAAATTGGCATATGTCTGTTTCTAATAGAAGAGACAAATTTTAAAATTTTTAAATGTAAGGTTGTGATTCACCTGAGACTGAATAAATTTATTAGCGAATCTGGAAAAGCGTCAAGACGCGGGGCAGATAAGTTAATTAGTGAAGGAAGAGTAACCGTTAATGGAAAGGTTGCAAAAGTCGGAGATCAAGTTAAGCCTGGCGATGATATTCGAGTAAGCGGACAACAGCTTCGGATTGCTCGAAATAATGTATATATTGCGCTTAATAAACCAGTCGGCATTACAAGTACGAGTGAAAAAAAAGTAAAGGGAAACATCATTGATTTAGTCAATCACCCTTTGCGTATTCACCACGTTGGACGACTTGATAAGGATTCAGACGGCTTAATTTTACTTACAAATGACGGCGATATTATTAATGAAATTTTACGTGCAGAAAACAAGCATGAAAAAGAATATATTGTTGCAGTAGATAAGCCAATTACACCAGAGTTTATCAAAAACATGTCTGAGGGAGTAAAAATTTTAGGCACAAAAACGCTTCCTTGTGAAGTGACACAGCTGTCTAAGTATGAGTTTCAAATTATTTTAACACAGGGTTTAAATCGTCAAATTCGCCGTATGTGTGAAGTGCTCGGATATGAAGTGTACCGCCTTCAGCGCACTCGTATTATGAATATCCATTTAAATAACTTACCTATTGGGCAATGGAGAGATTTAACGAAAAAAGAGCGTACGCAGCTATTCAAAGAATTAGACTATGAACCTAAAGAGTGGTAAATCAAAAGACACCAGCCTGTTAGACTGGTGTCTTTTTTATTCGCATACAACTACTTGTCTAGAAAAAACGCTTTTGCGCGCTACGCAGCGATCTGAAATAGAAAAGCCCGCTTCATGAACCATATGGTCAATCGTATCTACTGTAATCACGACTACTTTATCCGCAAAGCGGCGCGCGTGTTTTAAAATAGAAAGCTGATCTTCAGGCGTCGCGTGGGTGTAGAGATTGTAAGGCATGTCGATGATAGCTACATCATAGTGAGTTGTAACATCTGAAATCGGTCCAGTTTTGACATCACCGCTTAAGCCGAAATGCGCAATATTTTCACGAGATCCGTCGGTCACAAGTGGATTGATATCGCGTCCTACAATATCAATGCCCATTGAAAGGGCTTCTACAAGGACTGTACCGATACCGCAGCATGGATCAATCGCTTTGATTCCTTCGGGGTTTGGAACGGCAATGTTAGCTACAGCTCTTGCAAGGCGGGTACTGAGTGCTGTAGAGTATTCACGCGGTTTTTTCAAATGATGCAGCCATACTGCTTCGCTTTTTTGATATTTCCCAAAATACCAGCGTCCTTCAAATGGAACAATGCCAAACAAATGGTCAGGGTTATGCAAGTCTGCTTCTGCTACAAAATGCCAACCCACATCACGTTCAATAGCACGCTGACCTTTATAACCTATTTTTTGATCTTTTTCCAAGTCATTAATTTTCATAAAAATGAGTTTAAATGTTTTGTCTCCGAGGTCAATATCTTCTACTTGCTTACAAATATCTGCAAGGTCATCTGATTCATACATAATATCTAATCGCTCTTTGATAAAAGGGCTTCTACTTGGATCAAGTTTAACGGCACTTTTTATGATAGGTTTCTCAGTTTCAATTTCAAAAAGAGAGCGTCTCTCTAATTGACATAGTGAGAGTTCCTCTTCGCTGCATGCGTATGTGTAGATATACTGAGGCAGCTGCGTATGGTTATTCAATATCGTATCATCCTTTATCGTATCTAATTATCCTTCTTCTCAAACAATAGCGAGAAAAGAAGAGAAAAGCAACGAATTTAAATATATTTGGCTGTGAATAATAAATTGAAGCGCTACATAGTCCACTTATTTGACAAAACATGCTAAAATAACTGGTGATAACCTGCATGCGCTGCTGTCTATACAAAAGAACTGGATCAAGGTTTCTCAAAAATCATTTACACACTGCTGACATTTTGATGAATAGGAGAGGCTACGTGATGTCTAAAAGTGATCATGAAAAGCAACAGATGAGTCGGGCTGATATGAAAAAACAAGCCAAAACATCCTCGCAAAACCTTGTGATGAACGTACTCATTGCCATTGTATCTGTATGTATTTTAGCTCTTATTATAAATGTTTTTGTACTAATGAAATGAGCCGTTATACTGCTCATTTCTTTTTGTTAAGTTGAGCTTTTATTGAAGCATTTGAGGTCTCTTTCACTAGAGAGCCCATTGTGAATAGCATATCTTTTTTTTACAAATGATAGTTGTGATATGATGAGGCAATAATATATTAGACAAAAAGCTGGAGGTTACTTAGTATGCCATTACTTAGATTTGATGTAATAGAAGGAAGAGATGAAAAAGAGTTAAAAACATTACTAGACGCTGCTCACGGAGCGATGCTAGAAGCCTTTGGCGTCCCGGAGCGCGACCGTTATCAAATTGTACATCAGCATCCTGCTCATGAAATGATTATTGAAGATACAGGTCTTGGCTTTGAGAGAAGCAAGGATTTGGTTATTATAAGTGTAACGAGTAAACAGCGAACAGAAGAGCAAAAGCAAGCTCTTTACAGATTAATTGTAAAAGAGCTTGGAGAGAGTTGCGGCATTCAGCCAAACGACATTATGATTTCGATTGTTGAAAACAGTAATGCTGACTGGAGCTTTGGCATGGGAGAGGCTCAATTCTTAACTGGGAAATTATAAAACGGTTTATTATCTAGAGAAGCCCTTATTTCTAAGGGCTTTTTCTCATTTTGTCTATAAAAATATTATTCTCTTAGTCACATCTTACTCAAAATTAAATACAGACATCTGTCAAATGAATGATACAATAAGCTTATATGCCATTTTGAGTGGAAAAACCATAAAAGAGTTCGGCGTACTAATTTTAGAACAACAATAAATTTACATAAAGATGTAAAGATTTAAAGGTTAAAAGAGAAGTGTATAAAATCTGTAAAACAAAAGAACAGTTACGCGTTAAACATAGGAGTAAAAGGTTCTTCACGTGTTTTTTCGGATAATAAGAGAAAGTAATTTTGATCATTGAGGAGGAACTTAGAATGTTTGGATTTGATGCAGATGTATCGCCATTAGTGCGAATTAAAGTAATTGGGGTCGGCGGTGGAGGAAATAACACCGTTAACCGTATGATTGAACACGGTGTACAAGGAGTAGAATTTATCGCCGTTAATACGGATGCTCAGGCGCTTAACTTATCTAAAGCAGATGTGAAAATGCAGATTGGTGCGGCCTTAACGCGAGGATTAGGTGCAGGAGCTAATCCAGAAGTGGGAAGAGAAGCAGCCGAAGAAAGCAGAGAACAAATTCAAGAAGTACTGCAAGGCGCAGATATGGTATTCGTAACAGCTGGCATGGGCGGAGGAACCGGTACTGGAGCAGCTCCGGTTATTGCCCAAATTGCCCGTGAACTAAATGCTTTAACAATTGGAGTAGTCACTCGCCCGTTCAAGTTTGAAGGAAATAAACGTACGAAGCAAGCAGTAGGCGGTATTACTGCAATGAATGAATCGGTAGATACTCTTATTGTGATTCCAAACGACCGCTTGCTTGAAATTGTCGATAAAAAGACGCCTATGCTTGAAGCATTCCGTGAAGCAGATAATGTTCTTCGCCAAGGTATTCAAGGTATTTCAGATTTAATCGCTGTTCCGGGGCTGATTAACCTTGACTTTGCTGATGTAAAAACAATCATGTCTAATCAAGGATTTGCGCTTATGGGTATCGGACGAGCTTCTGGATCAGACCGGGCAATTGAAGCAGCGAAAAAAGCGATTTCTAGTCCGCTGCTAGATGCATCGATTGATGGAGCAAGAGGCGTGCTGTTGAACATTACGAGCGGCAGCAGCCTGAGTCTTTACGAAGTACAGGAAGCAGCAGATATTGTCACGTCTGCTTCTGATCAGGACTTAAATATGATTTTTGGGTCCGTGATTAATGAAGATTTAAAGGACGAAATGATGGTAACCGTTATTGCCACTGGATTTGATGATGAAGATGTTTCACCATCAGCTTCTACTTCTAGAGTTTCAAGAGCACGCTACTAAATTAAATAACCAGTTTTTATGGTGGCAATTGTTTTTCAATTGCCTTAAAAGGGAATCCGGTGCAAATCCGGAGCGGTCCCGCCACTGTAACAAGGAGCCTTATGTCAAAAAGCCACTGTCTATTTAGAGACGGGAAGGCGGTATAAGGCAATGACTTGAAGCCAGGAGACCTGCCATAAATCGCAGCACACAATAACCTACGAGGATAGGGAKGTGTTTTGGCAGAATCAAAAATAAGATAAACAAGGGATACGTTTATCTGAATTTGTTTTGAAGACAAGCACTTCTTTTTAGAAGTGCTTTTTTTGTGTATTAAAATAGAAGGTGGAAAGATCAATGATAAATAATAAAAAACTCGTATCTATGATATTTCTTATGTTACTTTGCCTCACTGCTTGCGCTCCTAATGAAGAGAGCATAAGTATAAAAGAAAGAAAGAAAACGGATAAAAGTGTGACGTTTTTATTTAATTTTACATCTGCAACGCTTGATCCTCATACGGATGATAATTATACAGCAGTTCGTGCGGGAGTAGGGGAGACGCTTGTTAAAATCAGCAATGATTTAAAAATAAAGCCCTGGCTTGCTGAAAAGTGGAAAACGGAAGATAACGGTCTTACGTGGACATTTACGATAAGAAAGAATATTACGTTTCAAAATGGTAAAGCGCTAGATGCAAATGCCGTTAAGTCTTCTCTTCAAAGAACGATAGATCAAAGTTATGCGATGAAAAACGCTTTAAATATTAAAGAAATGAAAGCGAACGGTCATGCGCTGACAATTACATTAAAAGAACCAATGCCTAAATTTCCTTCTGAGTTAGTGCATCCAAACACAGCTATTATAGATGTTGATGTTTCTAATATAGCTAAGAAGCCTATTGGCACAGGTCCATTTCAAGTTTTGACTTTCGACCAAGGAAATCAAGTGAAGTTAGAAAGATATGAACATTATTGGAATGGGAAAGTAAAATTGAAAAATGCGACCTTTGCATTTAACGAAGATGCTAATGCGCGAGTTGCGGCTCTTCAGTCCGGAACAGCCGATATTATTTATCGCCCGCCTTTAGAAAGTTTGGGCACTTTACAAACAGATCCGTCTTTTAAGGTAAGTGGAGTACCCAGTGTGCGTACACATTTATTACTTTATAATCAAACCAATGACGCATTAAAAGACGAAAATGTAAGAAAAGCTATCGATACCTTACTGAACCGAAAAGAAATTGTCAGCAGCATCATGAACAATCAAGCGGCAGCAGCTCGAGGTCCATTTTTACCCCAATTTCCTTTTGCTGATAATAATGCTAATGAGCAAAGAGGTATGCCATCTGCTAAAGAATATTTAGAGAAAGCAGGCTATCAAATTAAAAATGGCAAAACAATCAAAAATGGAAAGCCATTATCGCTCTCTCTTGTCACATACAGCTCTCTGCCAGAACTTCCTTTGATTGCTCAGCTTATACAGTCTAATGCGAAAGAGTTAGGAATTACTATTAAGATTCATCTCGTTGAGGACAGCGATGAATATGTAATGGCAAAAGACGATTGGGATTTAGCACTGTACAGTCTTATCACTGCACCTAGAGGAGATGCAAGCTATTATTTAAGTACGAACTATTTGCCGGGCGGTGGTTTAAATGCCAGCCGGATTGATGATGATAAGCTAACAAAAATGATTCAGCAGTTAAATTTAACCGTAGATGAAGCAAAGCGAGATCAGTTAGCTAAGCAAGCAACCGCTTTGATTAATGCGGAAATGCTGACGTCATCGATTGTACATCCAAACATTGTTGTTGCTTATAATCAAAAGGTGAAAAACTGGACCACAAATCCAAGCGAGTATTATATGCTGACTCAGCATTTAGACGTAACGCCATAGTCAATATTGTGTTGTTCCTATAGAAAAAAGAGAAAGTATACAATGATAGATAAAAGGATGTGACAGTAAACGTGCAAGAAGTACAAATGTATCAAATTAAAGAAGTAAAAGAAAAGGATGCTGAAGTGATTCAGTTTGTCATGAATATGCGGAATGAGCTATTTCCTATGATGGAAAAAAATCAGCTTCCTGTGGATTTGCTTCATTTTAATGAATATTATGTTCAAGCGAAAGGCGCTGCTTTTTTTGCAGCTGTCACGGAAAATCAACAAGTAATTGGAACAATTGGTTTATACGCTTACGATGGAAGGTTTCATGCATTAAAAAAGCGATATGAACATAAAACTGCAGCCGAGATTGTAAAATGCTATGTCGATCCAGCATACCGGCGTCTAGGCATTGGACAGCAGCTGTTAAAGGCAGTGGAACAATTTGCTCAAAGTCATTTTTATGACACATTGTATCTGCATACTCATCCTTTTTTACCGGGGGCTATTCCATTCTGGACTTCACAAGATTTTATCGAAAGACTTGCTGAACAGGATGAGCCATGGAATACGCTGCACATGGACAGAAAAATACAACCGGTCGTAATGTAACGATATTATACAGTAATTACCATAGAATCTAGATAAGAGCTCATGCTATAATGAGCGTACTTACATTTATAGCCTGTAGGGCAAGTCCTTACAGAAAAGAACCGCGTTTCGAATTGGCTGAAACGTGGTTTTTTTCTACGAAAAACAAACAACAAAATATTTTTAAAAATATCTATGAAATCGCTTTCAAAATAATGAAATATATTATATAATTACTAGTGTTGTGTTGTACTTTGTTAGTGTTAAATCAATATCCTACATGTGTGAGCCGATTGCCTTATGGTAGTCGGCTTCCTTTTTTATGGTAGAGTCTAAAAGGAAATAGCATTCGTTAAAATGGCTGTAATTATCATCACAATAGTTGTCCCAAAGGCCCACTTGAAAAGAAACTTTTGATGCTCCCCGAAATCTACTTCAACCAGCCCAATCAGAATGAAAGTAGCGGGTACCAAAGGAGATAGGGGAAACCCAGTTGTGGAATGTCCCAATAAAGCTGCTCGTCCTATTTCTACAGGGTCTACACCAAAATTAGCTGCTGTATGGCTAATAACAGGTAAAATGCCAAAATAATAAGCATCAGGTGAAAATACAAAGCTAAGAGGAAGGCTCGTTATTGCTACAACTAAGGGAAGGTGAGAGCCCAGCCATTCAGGAGTGAGGCTGACAATGGTATTAGCCATGGCATCCATCATTTTTGTTTCTGTAAAAACGCCTGTAAAGATTCCGGCTGCAAAAACCAACGTACTAACCATTACAAAGCTGTTTGCATGACTTAAGATTCTTTCCTGCTGTTCTTTTGGATGAGGAAAATTAACAAATAAAGCAATGGCAAAAGCAATAGCAAATAAAATAGGAATAGGGAGTATGTCTACGACCAAGAGAGTCATTAAGCACAGTGTCAATAAGGCATTAAACCAAAAGAGTCTAGGTGGCTTCCCAGGGGTCTCATGAACTGAAAGCTGTTCAGCAAAAGCCATTGATGAACCTTTTAAATGAATGGTTCCTAAGCGCGCTTTCTCTCTCTTTCCGAGTAGATATGCTGAAAATAAAGTCCACATCAATCCCGCTGCCATAGCTGGAATAAGAGGGTTAAATAGATCTGATACTTCTAATTGCAAACTTGCTGCGGCTCTTACGAGAGGACCTCCCCAAGGAATCATATTCATAACACCTGCGCTTAAACTAATAACACAAGCCAGTATTAGTCGGTTCATTCCCAGTTTTGTGTACAAAGGAAGCAAGGCGGAAACTGTAATTAAAAATGTAGAAGAGCCGTCTCCGTCCAAGCCAACAAGCATTGTAATAACGGCAGTTGCCATTACGACTTTTAAAGGATCGCCTTTCACAATGTTTAGGACACGAGAAATCATAGGATCAAATAAACCGACGTCAATCATTAGTCCAAAATATAAAATAGCAAAAACGATCATAATGGCCGTAGGAGCTACTTTTAAAATACCATTCATCATCATATCGCCCATATGGGCACTAAAACCTCCAATTATACCAAAGAGGATAGCGACAAAAATAAAAGCAACAACCACGGACAAGCGTTTACTGATGACAAGAAATAGAAAAGTCGCAATCATTCCAAACCCTAACAAAGAAAGCATTATCCATCACCTCTTATAAAAGTTAGAAAATTATATTAATTTACATTATAGCATTAGAATTACTGTTAAAGTTTGGTATTTTTAAATAAGATAGCTTCAAACTAAAACTAAAAACTAAAAAAGCCGCCTTATAGGCGACTGGTTTAAGCTAGGTCAGCTGTTATGGACTGCTTTTGAAGGTGATCAGACAGCAGGCTGTAAGCAATAATTTTCTTTTTATACTGTTTTACGACATCGACATGATCATCATAACTGTATACGCACAATCGAACATCTTTTTTTCCTTTTTTCGTATCGATAATCAGTGGAGTTTCACTGTCTTCTAGGTGTTTATAATAGTCCTTATTTCCTTCATGGACATAATATTGTTTTAAAAATGTTGCTTTATTAAAATAATCAATCACTTGCATTTTGTCTTTGCCTTCTAAATGTTTCCCATCAACTGTGACAGTAACGCTTTGGGCATCAAGTGTTGGGTGTAATTGAAATTTAGTCATAAGCCATTTGACCACTGGAGTTGGAAGACACGTTATTAATATTTTGAGTGCACTTACAAGAATGATGGAAAGTAATACAATCCACGTCATAGTTAATCATCTCCGCTATAGTTTAAATGAAATAAGATTACATACTTATTTTACCACAGAGAACATGATTGCTTTTTGTACATTATGTGAACCTTCCTCAGTGAAAAGATGTATATGAAATACGTTTATTTATGCACATTTAGGGAAATATAAAATTATAACAAATACTACATATAAAAAAAGGAGAAAAAATTATGTTGTGGACGATTATTGGACTTTTATTTATTTTTTGGTTATTAGGATTAGTTTTTCATATTGGCGGCGGCATCATTCACATTCTTCTTGTCATTGCAGTGATTGTGCTAATCGTAAAACTTGTGAAACGAATTTAGATATAAAAGGCCTTTCCTTAGGGAAAGGCCTTTTATGTGGAGAGATTATAAAAACAAGACGTATTTTGATATAAAAAATCATATGCTTCCGTTTCAGAAACTCCTTTGAGACGTGCTATTTCCTCAACGGATTGATGTATCATTGATGGAACCGTTATCTGGTTTTGAAAAGGTCCTTCAAATGGCCACGGACCATCTGTTTCGACCATCAAGTAGTCAAGAGGATATTCCATGGCAAGCGCTTGGATTTTAGGCTTATATACAATATCAGGTGTAACTGAAATATAGTAACCGTTGTTTTTCATTCGTTCAACGGTTTTTTTAGCACCTTTGAACCAGTGGAAGTGAGCTTTAGACACGGAATGTTTTTCCAGTAAGTCACACACAATTTCAGCGTCTTCATATACAGCGTGAAGAATTAATGGTTTTCCCCATTTTTTTGAATGAATAATAAAAGCTTCAAGCAGCTCCAAATAGGGCTCTAGAGAAAGAGTATAGGTCTGACTTAAGTAATAAGGTAGACCTACCTCCCCAACAGCTATCATTTCTTCATTGTTTTGATCAATCCAGGCAAACAGCTCCGCTAATTCATTTGAAGAAGGCAGCATTTGTTCAGGATGAAATCCGTAGGCGGATTTCACACAGGAATACAATTGGCTGATTTTTTGATTAAGTTGGCAAGACTGTAATGTGGAAGATACAGAAATAAGCGCTTGTAACGAAGGATCCTTCTCTATTATGTCTTTCCAGCTTTTCGGTTCATATTGATCGAGATGAATATGAGCGTCAATGATTTGTTTCATAAATATCGCTCGCTCCTTTCAGCCCAATTTGTTTAGAAATAATACGTAAGAAAATGTATGCTTCTGTTAGGCTTCCATTTTATTTTTTATGTATTTTTTGTTCCCCCATTTAGCAATAGATGAAAACGTATAAACAATAAGAGCTAACCAAATCAAACTAAAAGCAATAACATGAGCTTTTGTTAGCGATTCATGGTACAGAATTACTCCTGCTAGCAGAGATAAGGTTGGTGAAATATATTGAAGAATACCAAGCATTGATAATGATATTTTTTCAGCACTTTTTGTGAATAATAAGAGTGGTAGAGCTGTGACCATTCCACTTCCGATTAACAAGAGACTTGTTGAAAAAGAATCAAAAAACTGCAAGTGTGATTGAAACGTGAGGTAGCCTATGTATGCTAATGCAATAGGGGAGATGACCATCGTTTCAAGAGTTAATCCGATTGTTGAATCAGCTTTAATCTTTTTCTTTGCCAAACCATATAATCCGAAAGTAAGAGCTAAACTAAGCGAAATCCAAGGAACCACACCATAATGAAGACTGAGTGTTAATACCCCGATCGCTGCTAGTATAAATGAAAAAATTTGAGCCCCGCTTAATCTCTCTTTTAAGACAATAACACCTAATAAAACACTTGTTAGGGGATTAATATATTGTCCAAGGCTCGCTTCTACTATTTTTCCATCAATGACAGCCCACATAAAAATGCCCCAATTTGCACTAATAAGTACAGACGCAGTAAAAAGGGACCAGAATAAGGATGGTTTTTTCATTATTTCTTTTACAAACGTAATGTATGTACGCCATTTCTTTGTTATCAATAAAAGAATAAGCATAAAAATAAAAGACCAAAAAACGCGCTGAGCTAAAATCTCCCCCGGTGCTACGTGGTGAACCAGCTTCCAATAAATTGGGGTGAGCCCCCACATAAGATAAGAAAGGACTGCATACGTTACACCCTCTTTGTCATGATTTAAGTTCATTTAAAACCTTCTTTCTAACATAAGATAAATTTGGTAATAAGAGTGATAGATTAACATAAAAAAGCAGCATAAACGATTATATCACAGAGAAAAACGATTCTTCACATGTTGAATGGCTCAAAAAAGCGCTATGCGCAAGGTCATTGCTTTTCCGGTCTAAAATAAAATCAAATTGCGTGTTTCTAACAAGGTAAGTGCTTACACAAGTGTGCATGATAAGCGCTCTTTCAGCTTATATTCAAGTGGTTATGAAAAACAGTTGATTTCCCCATTAGAAACTGTCAAGCTTAAGGAAGAAAAAAATCTTAGAGGAAAGAATATATAGGTGACGAATATGATCGAAATAAAAGCGTCTGCGATAAGCGACGGAGAATTTAACAGAGGTGTATTTGCTAAGCAAGATATTAAAAAAGGAACGCTTATTCACGAAGCTCCTGTTATCGCTTATCCTAATAAAGAGCATGATTTTATTGAGAAAACAACACTAGCGGATTATGCTTTTGAATATGGAGTGAATCATACGGCTATTCTTTTGGGATACGGTATGCTGTTTAATCACTCGTATACACCCAATGCTACGTATGAAATTAATTTTGACAATCATACCTTTGATTTTTATGCATATACGGATATCCAAGCAGGAGAAGAAATTCTCATCAACTATAATGGAGATGAAGATGATCAAGAGCTCCTTTGGTTTGATCGTGAAGATGAAGAAGAACAAAAGTAAAAAGTTAAGCCCATCGAAAATCGATGGGCTTTTTATTATGCTTTTTTATCTGGATACATAGTAGAATTCAAACGAATGAATTGGTAAATATGCGTAATAATAACTTTTAAAACGGCATATCCAGGGACGGCTAAAATGATACCGATGATTCCGAATAAGTTTCCGGCCGTTAGAATGACAAAAATGACGGTAATCGGGTGAATGTCTAGGCTTCTTCCCATAATTTGCGGAGATATTACTTTACCTTCAAGCAATTGAACAACTGCCCAGACAATGGCTAGTTTTACAAGCATGAAAGGAGAGGTAATAAACGCAATAATAATGGCTGGAATAATGGCGATAATAGGACCAAGGTAAGGCACAACGTTGGTTACCATGGCGATAATCGCTAGAAGTAATGCATAATCTAACCCAATAATCAGATAGCCAATGAAAAGCAGTACACCTATACAAATCGCAACAAAAATTTGCCCGCGAATATATGCGCTTAATGCGTGGTTCATGTCGGCTAAAATGAATTTAGCTTCAGAACGAGAGCGGTTTGGAAGCAGTTTCACAATGTAATTAGGTAAATTTTTCCCATCTTTTAATAAGTAAAAAAGAATAAAGGGTAAAACGGCAACCGATAATATAATTTCTGTAATGGTGCCGACAAAGTTCACAATACCGCTTGAAAATCCAGAAACATATTTACTCAAGTGTTTGGATGCATCTTTTGAAATCTTATCTAGGTCCGTGTTAGCCGACTGAAGACCTTGTTCGACATATCGGTTATTCGAAAGGTTCGTCACCGCATGCTGAACGTCATGCGTCAGCTCTGGGATATTATCAATAAGACGGTCAACTTGATTTTTTAGAGGCGGAATAACCGATGAAATAATAATGGCTAATGCGCCGATAATCACTATGTATAAAACAAGAATGGAAATAATTCGTTTTACACCTTTTCGTTCTAAAAAGTCAACAAGCGGATTAAATAAATAAAAGCAAATTCCTGCTAAGATAATCGGCAGTGCGATTGTTTTAATAAAAATAGAGATAGGAATTAAAATAAATCCGATTTTTGATAACGAAAAAATAGTCATGCTGAGAATAAAAATAATAATTGTATATACAACAAATTTATTATTTAAGATTTTTTCTCGGAAAAAAGTTCCTTTCTGAGGTCTAGGTTCCAAGCTGTTCAACTCCTTTTAAAAATAAATGTATAGTTATCATACCCTGATTTAGACTAATTTAAGAGGGTTTTTTACAAAGAAGTGTGCATACTAGTAGAAAATCTTCTAGAAAGAAGGGGTAAAATCATTGAAAGAAGATAAACAACCATCGTATGATGATTTCTCTACAGTAGAAAAAAGCCATGAGTATATAACCGCTGAAGAATTTCCAGACGGTCCTTTCGGCTCTTCTGTTAATCAAAAACTGGGGAAATCTACTTCATGGGAAGAAGGGCAGCGAACGTATAGCGCATTTAATTATGAAAACAAAAATCTTCATGAAAAAGCGCAGAGATTATTTCCAGGCGCTCATCCTGTACATGATAACCCAGAGGAACATGAACAAAATCCAAGTTAATGTCTTTATTATGCTCTGAATATATTGCCCTATCTTTTTGCTGAATTATGTTGACAATAAGCAATTTAGCCTGTAATATAAAACGTAACTTATCACTGTTTCTACAGGATTCGACAAAATTTGGTTTACTTAAACTTGTGATCTCAACTTCTATTTACAGCTATTAGAGCGCTGTAAGTAGAAGTTTTATTTATGTTATCGATCAAAAAGAAAAAAGCAGGTCTGCTCAAGCAGGCCTGCTTTTTTTATTATTGAACAGCGTCAAATTTATTTACTTTCCACTGAGAATTAGATTTATAGAATGTGACAGTTCGTTTTACGCTGCCGCCATCTACAGTTGGAACTGTGAATTCATAAGAGCGAACTGTTGCTGTTTGATACACAAGCTTAGTTTTTGCTTTTGACCACTCTAACATGCTGAATCCGTCGCCGATTGGATGTGCAAGTTTGCCGTTATATGTGATATAGCCGTAATTTGTTAATCCTTTTTCTACTGCACTGTTTGTAAATGTCTCAGATAAGTAGCTTGATAGCTCAGCTTTTGTATCAAATTCTGGGCAAAGATACACGTACTCAGTTCCTTTATATTCAAATGTACGTTCTGTACATGGTTTCTTTTTATAACCGTGCAGAGCACTCCAGAAATGATTGCTGGCACTAGCTGCAATTTTGACAGCATTTGCATCCGTTAGTGTTGTAGATGTTGTTTGTGCTGTAACTCCAGTGCTTAGTGTAAAGAAAATAGCGATTGATGATAAAACTAGTCCAATTTTTTTCATTTCTAACTCACTCCTAATTAATTAAC
>NZ_JBFULJ010000018.1:0-32933 GCF_056400385.1 Priestia sp. P5_B4 | reverse complement strand
CTGGAAGGTAGCCAACTAGATGACTTCTACTGTAAGTTAAAGATTTATCATTCCATTGGATGTGACCTGAGGTTGGTTCAATGAGCCCTAAAATCATTCGAAACGTCGTCGTTTTGCCAGCACCGTTTGCACCTAAAAAACCGAACACTTCGCCTTTTGGAATTTGCAGGGATAGCTCGTTTACAGCTGTAAATTCACCGTACCTTTTTGAAACTTCACGGATAGAAAGAGACATTTAATTCCTCCTTTGTAAATAAACCTATGTTTATTGTATGGAAAAAAATGATATCTGTAAACCTTAGCAGGATTTAGGGGAATAGGACGAGAAATATGTTGAATACGCTTACAATTATACTATAAGAGGAGAGTAGATTTTATGAGTACTTACACATTAACCGCTTTTGAAAAGACTGGAGAAAAATTAATAGATGAAAGTTTTGAAGCAGCTTCTGAGACAGAAGCAAAGACTATCGGCACCAAGAAGTTAGAAGAGCTTTCCTATTTAGAAAAAACGCATCGATGCGTTAGCTCTAGTGGAAAACTTGTATTGTTTCATCGTTAATACAAAACGCCGGAAAGTTCTAGCTTTCCGGCGTTTTATATTACTTTACAGCTTCTTTTAGTTCTTTACCAGCTTTAAATGCCGGTACTTTTGATGCTGGAATTTGCATTTCTTCACCCGTTTGAGGGTTACGGCCTGTACGAGCAGCACGCTCGCGTACTTCAAATGTACCGAAGCCGATTAACTGAATTTTTTCACCTTCACCTAGCGTTGATGAAATTGTTTCTAGTAATGCATCAACTGCTTTAGATGCATCTGCTTTTGTTAACTCTGATTTTGTTGCCACTGCGTTTACTAAATCTGTTTTGTTCATTTCCAATCACCTCATTAGTTTCTACATTATCTTGTGTTACCACTGTTTTGCAACTTTTAAACATCCTCTATCAATATGATAGACAAAAATATTGGCTTTTAAACTAGTTCACTTAATTTTCGGAAATATCTTTTTCACTTTGATTAAAAACAGGCGCTCGCTTTTCCAGAAACGCACGTACACCTTCCTTATGATCCGAACCTTGGCTCATAGCAAACTGACTTCTTTTCTCAAGCGCAAGCACTTGCTTTAATTGTGAAACAGATGTCTCTACATAAATTCGCTTTGTTTCCTTCAAAGCACGTGAAGGTTTTTTTAGCCAATATGAGAGATAATCTTCTACATGCTTCGCCAAATCTCCTTCTTTTATTTCATCAATTATGCCAAATTGATGAGCTTCCTCTGCTTTTAATGTCTTTCCTTCCCAAATTAGCTGTTTTGCACGATGAGCACCGATGCGCTTTTCTAGTAAAAAGTGACCGCCTCCGTCTGGAATTAGAGCAATACCGATAAAGTTCATCGCAATTTTTGTGTGTCTTTCCGCAATAATATAATCAGAAGCAAGCGCGATGCTCAGCCCTAGCCCTGCTGCCGCACCGTGCAGTACACTTATCGTCATTTGAGGGAGGCTGTATAAAGTCAGCACGGCTTCATTAATCAAATCCATTACCTGCTCAAAACGTTCTGATTGTGAAGGTGACATCATCATATTAATATCTCCGCCTGCTGAAAATACTTTTCCGTTTCCTTTTACTATTAAAAAGTCCGCTTCACTTTCTTCGACAACTTTTAAACATTGAATAAACTGCTCTAGCACTTCTTCGTTTAATGCATTTAACGCATCCGGCCTGTTAAACGAAATTGTGGCGAGACGCTCTTGCAAAACTAGTTCTACTACTTTTAATTCGACGGTCATCTTACTCACCCTTTCTGATAATGATTGAGGACTTGTTCACGAAGCGTACGTTTTAAGAACTTTCCTACCGTTGTCTTCGGGACCTCATCCATAAATAAAATGTCATCTGGAAGCCACCATTTTGCGAACTGCGGCGCTAAAAATTCGAGCAGCTCTTCTGACGAAACGATGCCTTTGTATGCATCTTTTAACACGACACAAGCCACTGGACGCTCTTGCCACACCTTATGAGGGACTGCTATTACACAGGCTTCGAAAACAGCTTCATGGGCAATAAGCGCGTTTTCTAGATCAACCGATGAAATCCATTCTCCTCCGCTTTTAATTAAATCTTTTGTTCGGTCTACGATTTTGATCGTTCCCTCTTCGTCAACCGTCACAATATCTCCGGTGTACAGCCAGCCGTCTTTAAACGTATCTTCTGTTCTTTTATCCTTGTAATATTCAGAAGCTACCCATGGGCCCTTTAGTAATAGCTCACCCATTTCCACTCCATCCCAAGCAATTTCTCCATTTTGACCTATTACTTTCATTTCAACGCCAGGAACTAAGAAACCTTGCTTCGCTTTTACGTTGAGCTGATACTCAAAGTCTTCGCTGTACTGATAGCTTTTTAAGCGGGAGACGGTCACCACAGGGCTTGTTTCCGTCATTCCGTATGCATGCATAAATTCAATTTGATATTTTTCCTGAAATTCTCGAATAACGCTTTTTGGGGCCGCTGATCCGCCGCATAAAATAGCTCGCAAACTATCGACTGCGTAAGGCCTGTTTTCTATCTCTTGTAAAAAGTTTAACCAAACGGTAGGAACAGCTGCAGCCAGAGTTACTTTCTCTTCTTCGATCAGAGAAGCAATCGTTTCTGAAGTACAAAAAGCACCCGGCAGCACGAGCTTTGTTCCAAACCAAACGGCAGCAAAAGGAATTCCCCATGCGTTCACGTGAAACATTGGAACGATAGGCATAGCGGTATCAGCTTCTGATAATCCAGCACTATCAGCAAGCCCTAGCGCCATACAGTGCAGATAAATAGCGCGATGAGAATATACAACGCCCTTTGGCTCTCCTGTAGTAGCAGAGGTATAAAAAAGACCTGCTGGTTCTTCTTCGTTTAAATCTTGAACAAAAGAATGCGATGCATCCCCTTGCTTAATCCAATTTTCGTAATGATAAACTGGCAAGTCTGTTTCTGGCAGCTTATTTTCATCTGACATAATGATATAGGCTTCAACATGTGGAAGCTTTTGATGAATGCTTTCAAATAAAGGTAAAAAACATTCATCAAATAAAATGACTTTATCGCGTGCATGGTTAATGATGTATACAATTTGCTCAGGATCTAACCAGATATTGATGGTGTGAAGAACAGCGCCTATTCCGGGCACGGCAAAATAAGCTTCTAGATGTCTATGATGATTCCATGCAAACGTCCCGACTCTTTCTCCTCGCTTCACTCCAATTCGTTCTAGCATACTAGAGAGCTGCCGAGTCCGTTTTATTAACTGATTATAAGTTAAACGCTGAATTCCTTTTGAAGATTTAGAAATCACTTCTTTTTTACTAAACAGCTTTTCAGCTCTTTCCATCATAGATGGTACGGTTAACTGTACATTCATCATTAAGCGGCACCTCGCATCGCCATAATAAGAAAACGCTTACAACTTTTTTATATATTCAACAGATTCCGACATTTCCCTGCCGAAAATAAAAAAAGATCACTAAAAAGTGATCTTTTTATTTCCTAAACAATTCATCTAAAATCTTGAGTTTCTCTTGTGTGTAGTGCTCGAATCCATCGTTGTACGATTTTGGGTCTTTTGGATTCGCAAACCTTGTGATAATGCCTGTTTCTGGATGCACGAACTTACTAGATGCCCCGCATCCAAGACCAATAATCGTCTGCTTTTCTTCCATGATCATAATATTGTACAGGCTCTCTTGACCGGGGAATGAATATCCAACGTTCTCTAAATTACCTAAAATATTTTTTTGGCGATATAAATAATAAGGTTCATACCCTTGTTCTTGAGTCCACTCAGTCGCTAAATCCATCATTTTACCAATTTCATAGCGATCTGCCACTTTGTATTTCCGTTTATTTTGAGTCATTTCAGACGCGCGTTTAAATGATAGCGTATGAACCGTTAAAGATTCAGGAAGCAATTTTTTAGATTCGTCTAGCGTATGCTGAAATTCTTCTACACCTTCATTTGGAAGCCCAATAATTAAGTCCATGTTAATGTTATTCATCCCCATTTTTCGAGAAAGATGAAATTTATCAATAGTTTCTTCAACTGTATGATGACGTCCAATAGCTTTTAAGGTTTCTTGAATATAAGACTGCGGATTTACACTAATCCGGTCAATATTCCATTTGTTCAAAACAGCTAGCTTTTCTTCCGTAATCGTATCGGGTCTTCCTGCTTCTACCGTAATTTCACGGATATTTTGTACATCCGGGAACGATTCATACATCTCTTCATACAGCATGTCCATTTCTTCAGCGGTAATGCTCGTTGGTGTACCTCCACCATAATAGACGGTTGTAATCTTGACGTTATTGTCTTTTAGCCACTTCCCTACTTCACGCATCTCATAATGCAAGCCGCCTAAAAATGACGTAACGGATCCTTGACGTCCGTTAATTGCATAGGCTGGGAATGTACAGTATGCACACTTTGTCGGACAAAACGGAATGCCTATATAAATGCTTACCTCGTTCTTTAACTCATGTAAATCTGGAATAGCTGCTAGTTGACGATCCACAATATGCTGCATTAAATTAATTTTGTCATCGGTAATTAAATATTCTTCCTTTAGCTCACGATGGGCTTGTTCTTTACTTTTGCCTGACTGCAGTTTCATATGAAGCAGTTTCGTCGGACGAATACCAGTCAAAATCCCCCATTTTTGAACAATGCTTGTATACTCCTGTAGCACAGATAAGTAGACGCGAAGCACCACATTTTTTATTTGCTTAAATTTTTCTTTTTCTGTTTCATACGGCGTAAACGATTTAGCAAGCTCTTCGGTAAACACCTTGTCCGTTTCAGCATCATGCAGCACTGCTTTCGCATAAATTTCTTCATGAACTTTTAGCTCTACTTCGACTTTCAGCTGAGCTTCGTTATCATCCTCAAAGGAGACATTGCTTTCTTCAAAAAACAAATCTGAAATTCGGTGAAGCGGACGTAAAAAACGCTCATCTTCTATACCTTTTATATAAATGTTCAATATAATCACCTTTCAAATCAATTCTATCTAAGTAATCAGTTTACAAAACCTACGTATGTCCGGTCAAGGTGCTCAGCTCAAGGGAATGCGCGGACATGAAACAAACGGAAAAAGAGATTGAGCCATAGCTACATTAATTCAATCTAAAGACGAACAAATGAGATACATGAGCTGAACCGCTTGTTACACTTTGTTGATTTCGGTGCAAGGCTTTGCTTTCCGCGGGCGGGCGATGAGCCTTCTCGTCGCTTGCGCTTTTCGCTCAGAAGCCTTCGCCTTGCCCTCCAATCAACAGCTAGAAGCACGTACATATATGAAACCTACGTTCACTCTTCCAATAAAAAAATCCGAACGAATTGGATTCTCTATCAAGAATCTCGATTCATCGTTCGGATCTTCCTTCGGCTAAACTGCTTTTGTACTAGCCTCTTTTTTCCTTTATTTATTTTAAACGAAAGCTGTCAATTTGATGAAGATAACCAAGGCGCTGCTGCTTTCTAAATAGTTCTTTTACCATATAGGCTACACCATTTTCATTATTAGAACGAGTAACCCAATCCGCAAGCATTTTTAATTCTGTTGGTGAATTGCCCATGGCCACACCCATTCCCGCATGTTCAATCGTTTCTAAATCATCATAACAATTTCCAATTGCTACTACGTCTTCCATTGGTATCCCTAGACGATTTGCTACATAACGAACGCCGGCAGCTTTTGTGGCTCCTTTTGGCGTAATATAACATCTATTTTCATTTGGATACGAAAACCATTCAATATCTGGAACTGCACTAGCGATTGTTTGCTCGGCATATTCTTTTTCTCTACGATCTGCAAAATACACTTCTATTTTTGGCGTAGAAACAGGTTCATCACGAAGTGTATCTCCTAATGAATCTACGAACTGCACGGGATAAAAGAGCGGTTCTCCCGTTTTCAACACGCTTTTAGCTACGATATTATTAGGAAGCTTTACACGATTTCCAATTGAAAACCTTTCATGTAAAATGCGGACATGACAATTAAAATTTTCAAAAAGCTGAATGAGATTAAATGTTTTTTCCTCGCTAATTCTCTTATCTAGTATCGGTTTGTCTATCGATGTTCCGATAAAGGCACCGCTATGAGTAATGAGCATTGCTGGATGAACTTTAAGTGACCGAGCAATTTTTTTAGCAGACGGAAAATGCCTGTTTGTTACTAACGTAACGTAAACCCCTTTATTTTTAACGAATTGAATTGCGTCTTTCGTTTCTTTTGTAACGCGCCCTTGGCTATTTAAAATGGTTCCATCAATATTCAACGCTAGCAATCGATAAGCCATATGAGAACCCCTTCTTTCATAGATGTCTAATCCGTTAGGATACGGTTATAAATGACCTTTTCATGATAGTCGGCATGTGTAGCCTTGTTACTAAGCTTATGAGCAGAACTGCACAATTAGAAGGAATTTCCGCATAAAAAAAAGAGGAAAAGATTTCTCTTTTCCTCTTTCCTCTATCTCTTATTCAGCCGCACCGTAAAGTTCTTCAAGTGGCTTCATGATAATTTTGTTTAATTCACCAATTACCATGCTCATACGTTGCTCAGCTTCCATTAGCTTCGCGATATTTTGATCTTGCTGAACGATTGCAACTGTTTGTTGAGCTTGCTGAACTTCTTCTTCAGTGATTTCTTGGCCCATCATTTGCTTTTGTTGCAGCTCCATTTGCATTGTACGGAAACGCTCAAATAATTGTTTTGAACCTTGATCAGCGTTTACTGCTGCATATAAGTTTTTTAAGTTTGTGTAATCGTCGCTTTGACGAATTGCTTTTTCTAAATCATTTGCTACATCATGTAAGTTTACAGACACGTTAAGTTCCTCCTAATTAAGTTCTATAATTTCTTGACTTCCCTAACTATAACAAATTATTATATAAAATTCAGCTTAAGACCTTTATTTTCTTAGAAAACGATAAATTCTCTTCACAGATTGGGCTAATTCCTCATAGTATATATCAGCATTCGCCTACTAAAGGAAAGAAAAAGAGGATTCGTTTATGAATACTTTTACCATTTCTCTAAAACCACTAGAGAACCATATGAGCAGCGACATTTACATTAGTTCTGCTCTGTTCTCACGTGTGAAGTGCAAGCACGAGTTTACGTTAACAGTAGGTTCCATCACGAAAGAAGTCGAAGCCACCGTGTTTCAGCATCGAGAATGCTGTTTCATGATGTCAGAAGCTCTATTTACAGACTTTCGCTTTCCGTATGAAACACATCAGCTGAGAGGCATTTATGAAGAGAACACGTTTAGGTTGGGACCCGTAATTAGCATCGTAACAGAAGTTCGAGAAGATGAAGAACTCTTTGGCTCCATTTCTGTATTTTGTAAGGAATTTGTTCAAGCTTGCAAGGAGTTAGGGTGTTTTTGCTATGTGAGCAAATTAAGCGACGTGAAGTCATTATCCCCTAAAGGATATGTTTATCGCACTGATCGATGGGTTTATTCAGACGTTCCCTTTCCTGGAATCGTACACAATCGGATTCATGCCAGGAAAACGGAGCAAACCGCTGATTTTCAAACCTTTAAAACATTTTTAAAAGAACATGACGTTCCTTTCTTTAACGCACGCTACTTAAATAAATGGACGGTTTTTCAACAGCTTAAAGATGTCGTACACTTGCTTCCATATTTGCCAAAAACGTATCAGCTTCGTTCACGTCAAGATCTTCTTGACGCTTTGGAACTTCATGACGATGTTTTTTTGAAGCCTGTTCATGGTAGCCAAGGAAAAAATATTTTTAAAATTTCAAAAAAAGAGAAGTATATTTTAGACTATACAACGTTTACGCAGACATATGAAAAAGAATATGAATCTCTTTATGACTTATTTGAAACGCTTTATAGTCAATTAAAAAGGCAAGGATTTCTCATCCAAGAAGGAATTTCACTGCAGACATACAAACAGTGCCCTTTTGATTTCCGCATTCTCTGTCATAAAAAAGACGACTTGACGTGGAAAATCACGTCCATTGTCACACGTGTATCAAAACCCGGCAATTTCGTCTCAAATCTTGCCCGTGGAGGAGATATTCATCCTCCTCAGCAAGTGTTAACTCAGCTCTATGATTCAAAAACTACGCGCCATATCCTTTCACTTTTAAAAGAGATTGCGATTGAAATTTGCACGCAGCTTTCTCATCCGTCTGAACTTTATGCCGAATTCGGTATTGATTTAGCGATTGATCAAGAAGGAAAGCCTTGGATTATTGAAGTAAATGTCAAACCTTCCAAACAATCCGATTCAAGCGCTTTCTCTGTCCGTCCATCAACAAAAGCACTGCTTGATTATTGTCTGCATGCAACGAATTTTCAATTTCCCAAGGAGGATTTATGATGATTTCATTAGGCTTTTTAACGATTCACCCACAGCAAGAAGTGGAGTACGTGACCGAAATTGCTAAACATGCTTCTGAGTTTTCGATTGAAATATACCGTTTTACTCCTTTTAACATTCATCCTAACACCGAAAATATTGAAGGCTTCCGCTACGATTTACAACAAAAGAAATGGATAGAAGATTCCTTCTTACTTCCTTCGTTTATTTACGATCGCTGCTTTTATCGAAAAGACTCTTTGTCTAAAAAGGCTCGCCCTATTGTAAACTGGCTTAAACAGCGGGAAGATGTTACATTTTTAGGCCATGGATTACCCAATAAGCTAGATGTCTATGAAGTAATTAAAAAAGATAGCTATTTATCTTCATATATTCCTCCTACCACTCCAATCGAAAGTGTAGAGCAACTTGTTCAGCTGCTTCGAACAAACGATAGCCTAATGATTAAACCTGCCAACGGCTCACAAGGTAAAGGAATTGTGAAATTAAGACAGCGCGGACGTGAAATTGAAGCTTCTTATCAACAAAATGACATTGTAAACACCATTCTATTTTCCTCTTTTCAAGAGTTTAAGAACTGGTTTACGAAAACCACCCGTGATGTACTGTATATTGCTCAGCCCCATATTTCATTTTTCCCTTATGAACGCACTCCTTTTGATATAAGACTGCTATTACAAAAAGGAAACGATGGTGCTTGGAAAGAAATTGGAAGAGGCATTAGACAAGGTGAACGGGACTCTATCGTAACAAATGTAAGTTCAGGAGCATCTATTGTACCTTTTGAGAACTTGCTGCCTCGCATCCCTCGCGTTCATCGTCAATATGTAATGGATGAAATCAACACCATTTGTAAAACAATTCCGTCCGTGCTGGAAAATCACTTTCCTTCTCTTTTTGAATTAGGTATTGATTTATGTATCTCGAGAGACTTCAGCATCTGGATTCTAGATTTAAATTCGAAACCGGGAAGAAAAATAGTAATGGAAACAGCACCTGAACAAAAAGAAGTCATGTATAAAAATGTCCTGTCTTACTGCGTCTATTTAGCTAACACACTATCGTATCGTAAGGAGTAATGCTATGAAAAAAACTCTTACTCGCCTTGTTGTAGTAGAGCAGCTAGGCTGTGATCTTTCTGTTCCTGCATCTCTTTACAAAGACTCCTTGAAACAAGCAGCTTTTGGAACAATGACAGCTCCATGCCTTATACAATCTTCAGAACGTGAAGAAATTCAGATTTCAGCTGAGCTAATGACAAAACTTCAAATTCCTTTCGCCCATATGATGCATCCTATTATTGTGAATGAGACCATTCACTTAGGACCTTTAATCGGTGTGTTATCCGCTGGTTTTACTGGTTCTCTGCTGCGGCCAATTGGAAAGCGTTCCCTTCACTTAGCTAAACTTCTTTCTACTGCAAGTATAACAGGGAGCCTGCCTTTTATTTTTGGAACTCATCATATCAACTGGGAAACCGGGACCATAAACGGCTATTTTTATGAAGAAAGCGGCTGGACACAGCATGAAATCCCTCTTCCTAACGTTGTATATAATCGTTTGCCAAATCGAAAAACAGAAGGGTTAGCTCCTTTTAAGTTCATTAAAGAAAAGATGATGACTGATTATGGCATTCCATTTTTTAATCCTGATTTTTTCAACAAGTGGGAAATTCATGAGCTTTTAAAACTGAACGAGCAGACAGCCTATTTGTTACCTTACACGGTTGAAAGTCCTTCGTGTGAGCAAATAAAAAAACTTCTGCTTCTTCATCAAACCGTTTATTTAAAACCGAAAAACGGAAGCTTAGGCCGGGGCATTTATACCCTATCTTTTAAGGATTCCATGTACACGCTGACTTACAAAGGAGAAAAAGGTCTTCATGTTCAAGAAAAAGAAACCTTAGAGGATCTATTATCAGAATTTGAATATTTACTTACTAATCCTTCCTACATTGCTCAGCAGGGTATTTCATTAATCAAAAAAGAAAAGCGCTGTGTAGACTTTCGCGTGCATACGAATAAAGACGGGAATAACCAATGGGTGCTTACTGCTCTGGCTGCTAAAGTAGCGGGTCCCAACAGCATCACTACGCATCTTGATTACGGCGGAGAAATTGAAGCTACAGCTAAAATATTCACCAACCCTTCTTACAAAAAAGAAATTGAAAATAAGCTAAAAGATGCCGCTATCTCAATTAGTCATGTGCTTGAACAGGAGTTGAACGGATTAATTGGAGAGCTTGGATTCGATTTTGGAGTGGATTATCAAGGCAACGTATGGCTGTTTGAAGCTAACTCCAAGCCCGGTCGCTCTATTTTTTCACACCCTGCCTTACGAAAAGCGGATCAACAAACTAGAAAACTTTCTCTAGAATATGCGATTTACTTATCTGGATACTATCTAAATACACCTGAAGGCATCAGCATATGATTACAATTTACTATCACAAAGAAAAGCAGCAGTGGTTTCATCATAACCCTTCAGCGTCTTACACATGGGGAGTTCAAGAAATTGAACTTCCCTTTACTCAAAACATTTCTTCTACTCAAGCTTTTCTTCGTTTAAAAGGAGAAAAAGTCGGTCCTATTGTGGGAGTTTTAACGAACAAAGCGGTTTTGGAAAAACTGAATGTAAAACAGCGCCCTTTATTGGAACTCTTACATCATACCCTGCAAGAAAAAGGCGGGCTTCTTGCTTTATTCGCTGAAGAAACAATGTCTCATCACTTCTTTGAAGGGTATTGCTTTGACGGTGCAAAAAAGCAGTGGATCAAAACAACTTTGCCGCTGCCAAATGTTATATATAATCGTTATCCAGGAAGAAAATCAGAAACTAAGAAGCTGACATCTTTACATCAAAAAATTAAAGGCAAGCACATCCCACTTTTTAATTCCGCTTTTTTTTCAAAATGGAAAGTATATCAATTATTYTCAAAGGATCCACTACTATCTTCTCACCTTCCTAAAACCTATCGTTTAACACCAGAAATTGATATTGCTAAGCTTCTGCAAAAGCACTCTTCCCTTTACTTTAAGCCTATTAACAGCAGTAAAGGTGCTGGAATTTTTCGATTATCTTCCCATAAGCATACGATTATTTACCAAGATCATAAACGCAAAGAAGAATTTTCTTCTTTACAAGCAATTGACCTTCCCAGGTCTGCTTATCTCATTCAAGAAGCGATTGAGACGCAACCATTCAAAGACAGGCGCTATGACTTACGTATTTTAGCGCATCACAAAGATAGCGGATATGTTGTTAGCGGCGTCGGCATTCGACATAGTCCCTATCAATCCATTACAACACATACGTTAAACGGCGGCAGCATTTCACCTTTCCAAGATTTCGAAGATGAAGTAGATACTTCCTTTCTTTCGTCCTTTGTAAATACGTGYGGGCAAGTCCTTCAAAAATCCTTCCCTCTAGTTGAAGAATTTTCTCTTGATATGGCAAAGTCAGCCCAAGGGCAGTATTATTTGTTTGAAGTGAATGCAAAACCGATGATTTTTGATGAAATAGATATTCAAACGCAAGGTGCTAAACACATATGCAACATATTTTACAAATTAACAAAATTTTTAGATTAAATGATTTTTCATCTCCTTTTCTCATGGTAAGCTTATAATAACTAATTGAGAAAGGAGATTTTCTTTATGGTTTCACACTTTCAGGTTAAACCGCTGTATCAAAATAATCGAATGCCGGGCTGGCATATCTCGTTTTATATGAATCGGGTTTATTATGAGGCTGATTATTTAAAAGATGGACAAATTGTATGGAAAACTGCGCCTTCTAATCAAATAGATGAAACACAATTAATTGATTATATTCATGAGCTTATGCTTTTTCACGTTTATGAATAGTAAGCTTTCACCGAAGGGAACGAGCACAGATGAAACAGCTGTACACACTATTTGGGGATAAAATGATTAAGGCTAAAATCCCTTCTCAATTTGAGCGTTACAAATGGTTTTCATGTGATGAAGGCTTCATTGGAATTGAACACACCGCTTTATCTCAAAAAGAGCAGGCATTACTTTCTGCTTTTTTAACCCCTTATGATGAGAAAGTTTCTTTACTGACGCCAGAGCAATTGTATTGGTCAGACCTGTTATTTGAAGCACCTGAAAAAGTCATTCACTCTCATCATAAGCACCATTCTTTTCGCTTCACCCAGTTTTTAATTAAACGTTTGTTTGAACAAAAAATAGAGTTTGAAAATGCGCTTCACGCCTTGTATTCTACCTCGATTACTGTGTTGTGGATTGATAAACAATCAGGTATCGTTATCGAAACCTTTAATGATCCTAATGACTTAACTGAAAATTTATCAGATTCTATCGAGGTGCTATGTCATGATTTTGAAACTTCAATTCAGTTCTTTGAAGGACAAATTCACTTTTTTCCGTCTTCACCGCGATTAATTTTTGAGCGTGAAAAGAAATGGTTTTATCAAATTAAGCATACAGTCGAACAAAACCATGTTATCCATTTTACCGACGTTTTACCCCATTTGGTTCTGCAAGAGTCTTCAGAGGCAATCCAAAATCATATGATACATTTACTTGACTTAGTAAAAGATGATGGAGATCTTTTAGAAACGATTAAAGTTTATTTAGAATGTAATTTAAACGTATCTCTTGCTGCTAAGAAATTGTACATGCATCGCAACAGCTTGCAGTATAGAATTGAGAAATTTATTGATCGCACACACCTTGATATCAAACACTTTACAGGAGCTGTGTCTGCTTACTTAGCCATTCTTGCTTTAAAAAATTCGCAAGATGGAAAATAAAATGAAAGGGTTTTCGTAAATAGTGCACGAAAACTCTTTCTTTTTTTTGTGCATGTTTCCCATTTACCGTTTCATTAAAAAAAATTACACTAGATTTAAGAAAACGGTTTCACAGAGTACATATAAGGGGGAAATGGAAATGGCTGAATTACGTTTAGAACATATTTATAAAATGTATGATAAAGATGTGACGGCGGTAAAAGATTTTAACCTTCACATTCAAGATAAAGAATTTATTGTATTTGTTGGGCCTTCAGGCTGCGGGAAATCGACAACGCTTCGTATGGTTGCAGGGCTAGAAGAAATTTCCAAAGGTGATTTTTATATTGACAGCAAGCGTGTAAATGACGTTGCTCCAAAAGATCGCGACATTGCAATGGTATTCCAAAACTACGCATTGTATCCGCATATGAGCGTATATGACAACATGGCTTTCGGCTTAAAACTTCGTAAATTACCAAAAGATGAAATCGAACGCCGCGTAAAAGATGCCGCTCGTATTTTAGGACTTGAGCAATACTTAGAGCGCAAGCCAAAAGCATTATCCGGCGGACAGCGTCAGCGTGTAGCCCTAGGTCGTGCAATCGTTCGTGATGCTAAGGTCTTCTTAATGGACGAACCTTTATCAAACTTAGACGCGAAATTACGTGTGCAAATGCGTTCTGAAATTGCGAAGCTTCACCAGCGTTTGGGTACAACGACAATTTACGTAACACATGACCAAACCGAAGCAATGACAATGGCTTCTCGTCTGGTTGTTATGAAAGATGGGATTATCCAGCAGGTTGGTACACCAAAAGAAGTATATGAAAAACCTGAAAATGTATTTGTAGGCGGATTTATTGGTTCTCCTGCTATGAACTTCTTAACCGGAACGTTAAAAGACGGAAAGGTTCAAGTAGGCGATTCTCTTCTTGCAGTTCCGGAAGGTAAAATGAAAATACTTCGCGAGCAAGGATATTTAAACAAACAAATTATTTTAGGCATCCGTCCTGAAGATTTCCATGATGAGCCTGTATTTATTGAATCTTCACCTGGCACAAAAGTTACAATCAAAGTCGATGTATCCGAGTTAATGGGAGCTGAAACCATGCTTTATTCTAAACTTGGCGGACAAGATTTTGTAGCACGCGTAGATTCAAGAACAGATATTAAACCGCTTCAGTCTCTAGACTTAGCATTAGATATGAACAAAGCGCATTTCTTTGATGCAGAATCTGAACAGCGCATCCGTGCTGAACACGAATAAAAAAGACCCCCAGGGGTCTTTTTTTATTCCTGTATTTGCTTCAATTCTTCACTGTGACAAGTAGAACAGTAAAAGAGATGAATACATTGGTGATTTGCTAAATCACTAGGATACCCATTTTCTACTTTTAACTGATCGATTTCCATGTAAGCACTGTAATCATCAAAATAATCGCTGACTTTTCCCATATCCCCCAGCACTCCTCCACATGTTTTGCACGTCATTTGTACATCACTAAACCCATTACATAAGGAACAAATCGACATCCGCACACCTCGCTTTACCTGATCAATATGTACCTATAATATGCACGGAATAAAACTCTCTTACTCTTTATCAAACTCTACACAAAAAATTCTATAAATTACCAATAATTTTCTATGTATATGTTTTTTTCCCTTTCGCCATAATACTAGTAACAACCGAGCACAACAGCTCGCAAGCATTGAGTTACGCCGCGGTAGGCAAGCAGATCTAATCGATGCATCTGCTCGGCTGGTTCAACTCCAGCTAACTCAACCATTACAATCTATATTTATCTAACGAGGAGATGAATACACATGGCAAATTATCAAAACGCATCAAACAGAAATTCATCAAACAAGTTAGTAGCGCCTGGTGCTCAAGCTGCTATCGATCAAATGAAGTTCGAAATCGCTAGTGAGTTTGGTGTAAACTTAGGACCAGATGCAACAGCTCGTGCGAACGGATCTGTTGGTGGCGAAATCACAAAACGTTTAGTACAATTAGCTGAGCAAAACTTAGGCGGMAAGTACTAATATTAACTAATTTCATATTATGGCTTTAGCGCTCCAAGATTTCTTGGAGCGCTTTCTAGTTTCTTTTAATCAGCTTCCTCATTCTTATTCGCAAATGATTTTACGGAAACTTTGCGAATACGTCGATTTTCTACTTCCTTAATGGTAAACAATATCTCTTCATATGAGAAAAAGTCTCCTTTAGCAGGGATATGATCAAACTGCTCATATATCCATCCCCCTAAGGTATGGCACGTACTGTCAGGAGAACTAACCGCTATATAGGTTAAAAATTCATCAATAGGGATGTCGGCGTTAAATTCGTACTCCTTTTCCCCTATCTGGTGTACATACTTAACAGCTTCATCATGTTCATCCCAAATCTCTCCTACAATTTCTTCTAATATATCCTCTAAGGTCACAAGTCCGGCCGTTCCACCAAACTCATCAACTACAATTGCCATGTGCACCTTACTTTTTTGGAGCTCTGGCAATAGAATAGATATTTTCATGGATTCTACTACAAAAATAGGTTGTCTCAACAAATCACGAATAGAAATCTTTTTTCTTTGGATTAAACAGGTTAAAAATTCTCTTTCTGATAAAATGCCAATAATATTATCAATATGATCTTCATATACAGGCACTCTCGAATATCTCTCTTCAAGAAACATTTGACAAACCGAATCAATATCGGCATTTACGTCAACTGCTGTGACATCTATTCTAGGTTTTAAAATTTGCCCCACCACAATGTCATTAAAATTGAGTGAACGATGAACTAGCTCTTTTTCAATATTATTAATCGTTCCTTCTTCTTCGCTTAAATCTACCATCACTTTAATTTCATCTTCTGTAATCGTTGGTGTAGGAGCAGACGTTAACAAGTGAGAAGTTCCTTTTTTTACCTGTAAAAACAAGAAGGAAATCGGGGTTAACAATTTAATAATAATAAATAACAAGGAAGAAATCATCAGCGCAAAAGATTCGGCATGCTCTTTAGCTAACGATTTTGGCAAGACTTCACCAAAAATCAAAATGATGATGGTCATAACGATGATACTAATCACAAGTGCTAGGTTTCCTTTAAACATATCGAGGGCAATTTTAGCTGCCAAAGAGGACGCAGCAATGTTTACGACAACATTTCCTACTAAAATTGTCGATAGCGTCTGCTCAAAATGTTCAGCAATATGCAGCGCTTTTTTACTTCCCCGATATTTTTTCTCAGCGTAATGTTTTAAACGAATTTTATTTACGCTTGAAAAGGCTGTCTCAGCAGATGAAAAGAAAGCTGATAACATAAGCAAAACGACTAGTATCATCATTTGATTCAGAGGCAAGTCTCCCAAAAGACATTCACTCTCCTATTTTTTGATTTTTCTGTCTTTTTATCATATCAAATTTTTTTGTTGTTGAATATTTCATTCATCAACTTTGTATTACTTTATGCTACGCATGCTTTTTATTATGAATAAGTATACAGATTGTATATCCTAAAGAATAGATACTATCTTTTATAGAGGGGTGTAGCCAATGAAAATTTTACTATTAGGCTCTACAGGGCGAGTTGGACAGTCTTTATTAAAAATGATGCTAAAAGATGAAAACGACGTTACTGTACTTGTTAGAGACCGCAATAAGCTACAGGTTAGCCATCCAAACCTACATATCTTACAAGGCGATGTACTTCATCAAGAAAATATCAACTTTGCCCTCAAGCACCAAGATATCGTAGTCAGCGCGTTAAATACAGATGGTGCAGAGACAATTTCAAAAAGTATGCCGCTTATTATAAACAGCATGAAGTATTACGGCGTTCATCGTATTCTTACCATTGGAACTGCAGGCATCTTACAATCACGAACAGAACCAGAAAAGTATCGTTTTCAATCAAATGAATCAAAGCGTAAAACGACCAGAGCAGCAGAAGATCATTTAAAAGGATACTTACACTTGAAGGAAAGTGATCTAAACTGGACGGTTATATGCCCAACATACTTGCCTGAGGGTGAAATAACAGGCACGTATCGAGTGGAAAAAGATATTTTACCAGCTGATGCCGTTAAAATCTCAACGGGAGATACCGCTCACTTTACCTACCATGAGATATGGGCTCAAAAATTTTCCAAATGCCGCGTTGGGATTGCTTATTGAAAAATCAGGAGAACTTTTCGTTTTCAAAACGAGAAGTTCTACATCCAGAAAATACCGATTATAGCTAATCCACCTAGAACAAAACCTCCTATTTGACCAACAAGAGCCGGTGTCAAAACAGGCTTTCCTTTTTCTTTCTCTAATGTGCTAATATCAAGCTTCATCTGATACATTTCTTCTTTTAAATCTTCAATCTGGCCGTGCAGCGCTTGAATCTGACGTTCTTGGTCACTCATCCACTATCTTCCCTTCCCTTTTTTATTTTTATCATATGCGTAAAAAAGTTAAAGCTTTACTTTTCGGCATCACTTTTTCTAAATGATAAAAACTCCTTTCCCCGGCTTTAGGATAAAAAACTCTTTCCTTCTCATAATAAAAAAGAATAGAGTCCTTAGTCACTGTTGAAAGGAGAACACGATGATAAAACTTGTGTTGATTCGGCACGGACAAAGCGTGTGGAATCTTGAAAATAAATTTACAGGCTGGACGGATGTAGATCTTTCTAAAAATGGATTGCAAGAAGCGCGAGAAGCTGGAAAAGTACTAAAGAAAAACGAATATACTTTTGATATTGCCTATACTTCTGTTTTAAAACGATCCATTCGCACTCTATGGATTGTCTTACATCAAATGGACTTCATGTGGATTCCCGTATATAAATCTTGGAGGCTGAATGAACGGCACTACGGGGCTCTTCAAGGTTTAAACAAAGAAGAAACCGCAAAAAAATTTGGAGAAGAGCAAGTGCATTTGTGGAGAAGGTCGATGAACGAACGCCCTCCTGCTTTAGAGACAACAGATATTCGTTATGAAGCTTCTAACCCTAAGTATAAGGAATTAGCTAAGGGACAATTTCCTGTAACGGAAAACTTAGCCGATACAGAAAAGCGGGTTCTAGAATACTGGGACGAAACTATTGCTCCTTCTATTAAAGCTGGCAAAAAGGTTATTATTTCCGCTCACGGTAATACGATTAGGGCTCTAATGCAGTACTTGGATAACATTTCGCCTGATGGCATTGCGAACTTGAATATTCCTACAAGCGTGCCGCTTGTTTATGAGCTTGATGATAATTTAAAGCCCCTTAGACATTATTATTTAGGCATCGATGGAGAGATTCCTACCCATATTCCTTCTTCATAAAAAACGTGCCTAGGTTGTAGGCACGTTTTTTTATATGTTTGAACGAAAGTATTTTCCATACGCCCAGTGATTAGTAGGACCGTGTCCGGAACCAATTTCAAGCGTGTGCTTAATCGCATAGTGAACAAAATCCGAAGCGGTTTGAACTGCTTCAACCACGCTTTTGCCTTTCGCTAGTTCAGCTGTGACGCAAGCAGCAAACGTGCATCCCGTTCCATGTGTATGCTTTGTATTCATCTTTTCATGCGTGATTTCAACGTACTTATGACCATCATACACTATATCAATCATATCTTGATGAGATTGATCATGTCCGCCTTTAATTACCACGTGCTTTACACCTAGCTCATGAATCTGTTTTGCCGCTTCTTTTCGGTCTTCGATCGTGTGAATTTCTTTACCCGTGATGACTTCCGCCTCCGGTATGTTCGGCGTAATGACTTCACAAAGAGGCAACAATTCTTTTAGAGCCTGTACGGCTTCACTTTGAAGAAGAGACTGACCGCCTTTTGCAATCATAACGGGATCAACTACAACATTTTGCAGTCCGTACTGTTTGATTTTACGAGCCACTGCGTAAATAATATCAGCACTGAACAACATACCTGTCTTCACTGCATTAGGAAATAAGTCAGTGGCAATTGAATCTAACTGCGTTTCAACTGCTTCTACTTCTAAAGGATAAACTCCTTGAACGCCAACTGTATTTTGTGCGGTCACAGCTGTAATAACGGACATGCCAAAAACGTCACGCTCTTGAAATGTTTTTAAATCTGCTTGAATGCCTGCTCCTCCACCGCTGTCTGATCCAGCAATGGTTAATGCTTTTGGTACTGTCATGCTTGAAACCTCCATCTCTTTCTTACCCAATATACCGATGATAAAGTGACTTTGCTTCTACTATATCGTTTGTTCCATGGACAAAGACGCGCCCATCTTGAAACATAACTAAACGGTAATCATCTACATAAAAAGAAAGCAGATACGGATTCTGTTCAATTTTATATCCTTTTTCTTTTAATCGTTCACCTAAAGACTGCAGCGGCTGCTTGGCTGATTTGCCCGGACGGATTTGTACCGTGTTTCTTCCGCATAGCACAGCTGTTTTCGTTTGATTTTCATATTGTAAAAAGGGATACGTTTGTTCACTGCCGCATGAGCGGCAAGCAGATTTGCGAAACACGTTCACATTGATGCTCGTATACTCATTTTTCCATACGTCAAACGAAACAAGTTCCCTCCTGAGCGCATTCCAGTCTCCGACTAATATTTTTAACACTTCTGTTACTTGATGAGCGACTACCATTTGGACAGCAGGACTAATAATCCCCACTGTATCACATGTTAACCCTCCAAGCGGTACAGATTCAAGCAAACAGGATAAACACGGTGTTTCACTTGGTATAATAGTATAACTAATTCCATAACTTCCTACACATGCTCCGTAAATCCAAGGAATATCATATTTTTGTGATAAATCATTCATTACAAGGCGTGTGTCAAAATTATCGGTTGCATCAATCATAACATCTACCCCCTCAACAAGCTGTTCTAAAACTTGAGGGGTACCGTCTGCTACGTGCGCTTCTACTTTTACATCGTGATTAATATCGTGAAGCCGTTTTTTAGCGGCAATTGCTTTTGGAATTCTTTTATCAGCATCTTTTTCACTATACAATTGCTGCCGCTGAAGGTTGCTCCATTCTACATAGTCCCGGTCAATGAGCGTTATTTTCTTTATCCCCGCTCGCGCAAGGGCCTCCGCGTTCCCTGTTCCAAGAGCACCTGCTCCTACAATCAGAACATGCTTTTCTTGAATTTGCTGCTGTCCGCCTTTTCCAATAGGTTGAAACAATTCTTGGCGGGAATAACGATTAATCAACCGATACTCATCCCTTCTGTTGGACTGCTTGCCGTTGCATATTGTTTCTTTTCAATACGTCCTGCTTCAAATGCTGCTCGTCCTGCTTCAATCGCTAACTTCATAGCACGAGCCATTTTCACAGGATCTTTTGCTCCTGAAACAGCTGTATTTAATAACACACCATCTGCTCCTAACTCCATAGCTTGAGCTGCGTCTGAAGCCGTTCCAATACCTGCATCTACAATTACTGGAACAGTTGATTGTTCAATGATAAAACGCATGTTCAACGGATTAATAATACCTTGACCTGAACCGATAGGCGAAGCTCCTGGCATAATGGCATGTACGCCTAACTCCTCTAAACGACGCGCAAGTAAAACATCATCTGATGTGTAAGGTAAAACGGTAAAGCCCTCTTTTAACAGTTCTTCACTGGCTTTTAATGTTTCAACTGGATCAGGAAGCAGCGTTTTATCACATCCAATTACTTCTACTTTCACCATGTCACAAAGTCCAGAAGCCTTTGCTAATTTAGCAATACGTACGGCCTCTTCTGCATTTTTTGCTCCAGCAGTGTTAGGCAAAAGAGTGAAACGCTTCACATCAAGCGCTTCTAATAAATTAGGCTGATTTTGATCAAAAATATCCATTCGTCTCACAGCAAATGTTAAAATTTCTGTTTCTGACTCTTCTACCGCTTGACGCTGAGTCGTAAAGTCCGGAAATTTCCCTGTCCCTAATAATAAACGTGAATTAAATGTATATTGTCCAATTTTTAACATACTCTTCATCCTCCTCCGACAAATGAAACAACTTCTAATATATCGCCATCTTTTAAGCATGCATCGCTATGTTCTTCTTTTTGCAAAATGTTCTTGTTTAGCTCAACAATTACCACTCGTTCATGCAGGTTCTGAGCCTGCAACAAGTGCTCGACCGTTTCAATTTCATCTCCAAAAGTAACGGTCTTACCATTAATGATTAGATTCAATGAACTCCCTCCATTACTCTTGTTAGCTGAAATGATGTAAAAAATGAATGATTCAGCTTTTTCCCTAACAAAGCATCAGCCATAATTTTTCCAGTTGCAGCACTTAATAAAATACCGTTTCGGTAGTGGCCAAACGCCATGTGTAGATTCGCTATTTCAGGGTGCTCTCCTAAATAAGGCCAGCCATCATTTGTTTGTGGACGAAGACCAGCCCATGCTTTTTCAAATGTGGCTTCTTTAATAGCTGGCAGAAGCGCCGAAGCTTTATTCAGCAAAAATTGAATACCTTGTGCAGAAACCGTCTTGGTAAAGTCATGCTGTAGCTTAGTTGCCCCGATTACGATTCTTCCACCAGTCTTAGGCACTAAGTAAAAACCTTCATCTAAAAAAATCGTTTTAGAAAGCAGCGGCTTATGACTTCGAAGAGCAATACACTCCCCTTTTACGGGAAACACGCGACCTAAATGTTCAGAAGAAATAAAGCGTTTAGCCCATGAGCCTGCTGCAATAACTACTTTTTCTCCGTAAAAAGAGCCTCTGGACGTCTGTACACCTTTTACTGTTTCATTTTCCATAATAAGAGAATGAACATCACAGTATTCGAATATATCTGCTCCGTGATACAAGGCTCCATGAGCAAGAGCTTGCGTTAACTTAGCCGGAGCTAGCTGGCCGTCCCCCGGTATTGTAATGGCTCCGTATATGTCTGGAGAGAGACCAGGTTCTAACAAACGCGCTTCTTTTACATCGATCCATCTTACATGTTCATCCCATCGGTGGTGCTGAGCGGCTTTTTTCTTTAATACGTGTGCATCTTCTTCTGTTACAGCGACTTTTAATAAGCCTTTTTGAATGAGCTCTACGTCGATGGCCGTTTTTTCTTTTAGTTCCTTCACCAGCTCAGGAAACATGCTTCTGCTCTTAATAGCAAGGTCTAAAAGAGGACCTTCTTCATCAATTTCAGCTTGAGCACCTAAAATACCAGCTGCTGCACTTGAAGCTTCACAACCAATTTGATTTCGTTCAAGAATGGCCACTGATGCTCCTTGTTTTGACAAATGATAAGCGATAGAAGAGCTGATTATGCCTCCTCCGACTAACAGTACATCATAATGCTGCTTCATTTTCTCCACCTCCAGATGTCCATATATGAGAATATTGTTTAATCGCTTTAAGAGGATTTTGCGCAAGCATGACACCAGACATCACAGCTATACCGTGTGCTCCTGTTTGAAGCACCTCTTTGGCATTTACAGGTGTAATTCCTCCGATGGCAATAACCGGTATCTGTACAGCATCTACTACTTCTTTTAGTGCTGCTACCCCTCGATTTTTTAATCCTTTTTTTGAATGTGTTGAATAAATATGTCCGTATAGAATGTAGTGAGCACCATCTTTTTCAGCTTCTAAAGCCTCTTCCACAGAGTGAACTGATTTTCCGACAATAAGAGAAGGAAATACGTCTCTAACACACGAAACATCTAAACTATGATAGGCAAGCTGTACGCCTTTTGCTTTTAAAGCATGCGCTACATCAACTCGGTCATTTACAATAATTTTAGAGAGACAAAATGGCAGGCTTTCTAGCAAACATTGAATCTGCTTTGCCGTTTTCTTTTTTTCTCTAATATGAATGGCACCCGCAAAAGGCTCAATAGCCGTTAAAATGTCCCGAACCTCTTCAATTGGCTGCTTATCTGTTGTAACGACATGAAATTTAGGAATATCCATATGATCGAAACCTTTCCGTTCAGAATAAAGAGAAATTTCAATCACTTCATCTTGTGTAGAGGGCTTTATTACATACAAAAAAACCACTCTACAACGTAGAGTGGTTAGCATGCATCGTTATGTAAACATGATCGCCACTTCCCTACGCTGGTACAAGCCAGATCAGGTTCAAAGGGTCCGAAATACATTCGTCTCAGCTTCAAAAAGCTCCCCTAGTGATTGCTATTTATTGATTTTGTTTTCGCACTTAAAATTATAACACAACTAGATGTAAATACAATATCTCTTTATGCTCTTACGGCTCTCTTCCTTTTATAGATGTATCTTTTAAGCTTCTTTACTAAGTAAGAGGTCCGGCGCACCGCATCATTCTGCTTTTTAAATGATTAGTAATCGGTATAGTCGTCAAATTCTTCCTTGTCTTTTTCCTTTTTCCGATCCCATATAAACAGCAGGAGTAACATAATAAAAGTTAGAATATAAAAACCGTAAAAAATAAATGCCGCCACAACATTTATAAATAAAAATAAAAAACCGATGATCTGACCTGCAACAGCTACAATCAACAAAATGTATTTCCAAACTTCTGCTTTTCTATCCATTCTCTACTTCTCCGTCTTTTTGTTTTTCCCTACTAGAAACGTTCTCTTTACTTAAATAAAAACGTTCCTGCCAGTAAACCGACTGTAAATAAACCAACTGTTCCAAATGCTGAAATCCCCACGTACGCCAGCATTTTCCGATAAGATTTTTCTCGAATTAACTGTACGGTTTCCACACTGAACGTTGAAAAAGTGGTAAAGGCACCAAAAAAACCAATGCCAATCATTAAAAATATTGAATCATCATAAGCATGACTCGGAACCTTTCCATAATAACTACCGTAAAAAAGACCAAGCCCAAACGCACCGAGCAAGTTTACAAACAGCATTGATACTGGAAAAGGAGGGTTTGAAACTGTTTTTGTAACTTTTAAACCCAAAAGATAACGGCATATTCCTCCAGCTGCCCCGCCAAGTGCCAAGCTCACTATGCTCATTTACTTCACCTCATGTACTTTCACTAAATTTTTCCCTGCCGCTTCACCGCATAGATAGCCTGCTAAAGCAAGAAGGATTCCACCTACTAAAGAGACCATTACATAAATGGCTCCCCAAAATAAATGGTACTGAGTGAGAGAAATGACGTCTCCTGCAAACGTTGAATACGTTGTAAAACCGCCGCATACGCCAACTCCTAGTCCAAGCTTTATCCATTCTTTTGGCTTTTTCCACACAAAAAATCCTGTTAATAGGCCTAGTATGAAGCTTCCTAATAGGTTTTCAATTACCGTTCCTATTGGATAGCCCGTATATAATAAGGAAAGATTCAGCAAATAACGTGCATATGTACCAGCGATAGCACCAAAGGCAATTGAGATTAAGTTTATGGCTTTCATCATATCGCTCCGTTTCATAAATTCTTCTTTAAGTGTACCATAAGGAATTTATTTCTACCTTAACATTTAACTATATGTTTATTGCACCAAAAGTCATGAAAAAATGAAAGAGAAAATCGTCGCATGAAACTTCCTTTTTGCTCCTCAAATCTCCCTTAAAAATCCACTTAATCCAAATTTTAAAATCTTTCTGTATCCTTATGACAAACCGTGTATAGAAGGTATATTTCCCTTATTTTAAGTCACATTAATCGTATAAGTTTTTTTTGTTGACTTTTGCTGTGTTCTTGTTTAGTATCACAGAGTATCATTTCCTATCAGAATACTAGGGGGTTTAGAAAATGAAGAAATTTGCTGCACTTTTGTCGCTACTATTAGCTTTCACAGTTGTGCTTGCCGCATGCGGTTCTAGCTCAAAAAATGAAGCAAACAATGGAGACAATAAATCTTCACAAGAGGATTTATATAATAAAGTGAAAAAAGATGGCGTATTAACAATTGGAACTGAAGGTACATACCCTCCGTTCACTTTTCATGATGACAAACAAAAGCTAACTGGGTTTGATGTAGAATTGGCTCAAGAAGTAGCTAAACGTCTTGGCGTAAAAGCTGAGTTCAAAGAAACACAGTGGGATGGCATGTTTGCCGGATTAGATGCTAAACGCTTTGACATGATTGCTAACGAAGTGGGTATTCGTGAAGATCGTCAAAAGAAATACGATTTCTCTGATCCATACATCCAGTCAGGCGCTGTATTAATTGTTCGTAAAGACGAAAAAGATATTAAATCATTTAAAGATTTAAAAGGAAAAAAATCAGCGCAGTCATTAACAAGTAACTATAAAGACATGGCTCAATCTTATGGTGCAAACATTACGAGTGCTGAAGGTTTTGCTCAAGCAGTAGAACTAATGAGCGCAAACCGTGTTGATGCTACAATCAACGATAAATTATCGTTCCTTGACTATAAGAAAAAGCACCCTAACGCACCTATCAAAATCGCGGATGAAAAATCCGATGGTGCTGCAAGCGGCTTTATGTTTAGAAAAGACAGCGGTAAGTTAGTGGATGAAGTAAACAAAGCATTGAAAGATATGAAAAAAGACGGAACATACGCAAAAATTTCTAAGAAATGGTTTGGCGAAGATGTTTCTCCTAAATAATATTTTTCCTGATGGAGAGCGATTGAATCAATTGATTTCAATCGCTCAATCATCTCTCTTACCAATGCTAAAGGGAGCTATTCAATATTCTATTCCACTAACATTAATAAGCTTTGCCATAGGCATTGTGTTAGCTGTTTTAACAGCACTTGCTCGCTTGTCGTCAAGTAAGGTATTAAACATGATTGCACGTGTATATGTCTCAATTATTCGTGGAACGCCTTTGCTTGTGCAATTATTTATCATTTTCTACGGATTACCTAACTTAGATATAACAATTGATCCATTTATCTCTGCTGTTATTGGATTTTCATTAAGTGTAGGTGCTTATGCATCTGAAATTATCCGAGCAGCAATTCAATCTATTCCTAAAGGACAGTGGGAAGCTGGCTACTCACTTGGTATGACCTATTCCCAAGCGTTAAGACGGATTATCTTACCGCAAGCAGCACGTGTATCGATTCCGCCATTATCTAACTCTTTTATTAGTCTTATTAAAGACACGTCACTTGCATCGCTTATTCTTGTTTCTGAAATGTTCCGTCAAGCTCAAGAAATTGCTTCAACTAACTATGAGTTTTTACTTCTTTATAGTGAAGCAGCGCTCTTGTACTGGATTATGTGCACAATCTTATCCATTATCCAAGGACGCATTGAAATAAGACTAGATCGTTACGTATCTAAATAACCGTTTCAAGTAGCTAAAGGAGTTTTTTATATGATTAATATCAAAAATTTGCATAAATCATTCGGTGATTTGCAAGTATTAAAAGGGATTGATTTGGAAGTTGAACAGGGCAAGGTAATTGTATTAATCGGCCCTTCTGGATCCGGTAAAACAACTTTTTTACGTTGCTTAAATCTGTTAGAAATCCCAACAGACGGTACGATTGAACTTGATAAAAAAAGCATGAATTTTACCAAGCCTGTTCGTAAAAAAGACATTACTTCATTTCGAAGCCTAACAGGTATGGTCTTTCAAAACTATAACTTATTTCCTCATAAAACTGCACTTGAAAATGTTATGGAAGGTCCTGTAATTGTAAAAGGTGTTTCCACTCAAGAAGCAGAAAAAAGAGGGAAAGAATTATTAACACGAGTTGGCTTAGGAGACAAGCTCGACTTTTATCCTTTCCAGCTGTCTGGCGGACAACAACAGCGTGTTGGCATCGCCAGAGCAATGGCGATGGACCCAAAAGTTATGCTGTTTGATGAGCCTACTTCAGCTCTTGATCCTGAGCTTGTAGGAGACGTTCTTCAAGCGATGAAAGACTTGGCAAAAGAAGGAATGACGATGGTGGTGGTAACTCACGAAATGCGCTTTGCCCGTGAAGTAGCAGATGAAGTTATTTTTATGGATCAAGGTGTCATTATGGAAAGAGGTACACCGGATCAAATATTTTCAAATCCTCAGCAAGAGCGGACACGTCAATTCTTGAATATGATTCACTAAAAAGGTTGCACACTTTCATGTGCAACCTTTTTCTTTATTTGGCTACTGCTTTTTTCATCAAATCTGTAATGTACGTAAAGAATGCTTCAGCTGTGACATCATATACGACATCTACAGGTCGTCCCTCTTCGGAAATTTCTGTTCTTCCTTGGCTCGGTGTTTCTGTATGCACAATACTCGAAACGGTTTTTACCTTCACAAGTGTTGAATTCCCTGTAAATGCTGTTGTGAGTACATCCCACAAATAATATGTTGAATTGGTTTCAACGTGTACAAGCGGCGGGCAAGCCGCGTAGCACTGCCCTACAAAGTCTACTCCTTCATATCTTCGAAGTGAAGCCCACATTTGACGAATAGCGGGCGTTAAGGGAACTTGATTCGTGCTTTCTAAAGCAACCATCTCAATTTTAATTTTGCTTTTCCATACTTTCGCTACTGCTTCTGGATCCCAAAAAGCATTCCACTCCGCCGTTCCATCATGTTCGGGCTCTTGCACGTTTCCTACTTCTTGAAATGTACCGCCCATCCATACTAACTTGTCAATTTTCTCTTCTATTTCCGGCGCTTTTTCCAATGCTCTTGCTAAATCTGTTAACGGTCCTGTAAACAATAAAGTTGTTTTCCCGGCTGTGTGCTGCAATGTCTCGATTAAATGATCATGAGCAGGGAGCTGACTTATTTTTGTTTGTACTTTCCCTTTTTCATTTAAAATCGGCAGTGCATCTACATAAAACGTATGCATGCGCCACTCCTTTGGAAATGGATTCATACCGCGTGAAGTAGATTTAGCGACCTCAATATCATAACTTCCAAAACGATCAATAATCTTTTGGCTTGCTCTGATACCTGGCTCTAGATATCCGTCAGCGGGAATAACAGATACCCCTGTTACCTTTACATCATCCATTTTCAGCAGTAAAAAAAGCGATACTAAATCATCAATGCCTGCATCATGGTTAAAATATATGTTTGTGCTCATTTCTCTTCTCCTCTTTTCTATGTATTGCTAACTAATAGCTATACCGCTATTTTATAATGAAATAATCTCTTTCGTAATCAAAGTATTAGGAACTTCTTTTACTATTTTCTATAATGGGTATAGAAATAAGGTAGTCTATGTATAGATATATACATCTCATTATAGAAAGGAGAAATAAAATGGAGCAATCATTTTCAGCATTAATCGTAGATAAAAAAAGTGAAGAGCAAGTGGAGGCGTCCGTCCAAGAACTGACGCTAAACGATTTGCCAGAAGGCGATGTACTTATTCGCGTTCATTATTCAGGGGTGAATTATAAAGATAGCTTAGCCAGCATCGCAAACGGAAATATTGTGACAAGCTACCCATTTGTTCCAGGAATCGACCTAGCAGGAGTTGTTGTATCTTCTGACAGCCCTGATTTTAAAGAAGGTGATCATGTCATTGCAACAAGCTACGACATTGGCGTATCACACTTTGGAGGCTATAGTGAGTATGCGCGCATACGCAGCGAATGGATTGTCCCTCTCCCTGAAAATTTAACGTTAAAAGAAGCAATGATTATCGGAACAGCTGGCTTTACAGCTGCTTTATCTGTGCATCGCTTAGAGGAAAACCATACTTGTCCATCTAATGGCTCTGTGCTTGTAACAGGCGCTACGGGAGGTGTAGGAAGCTTTGCGGTTGCCATTCTTTCAAAATTAGGCTACACAGTGGAAGCAAGTACGGGAAAAAGCTCGGAAGCAGCTTATTTGAAAGAGCTTGGCACTTCCTCTATTGTAGCGCGTGAAGATGTTTATAACGGCAAATTAAAAGCATTAGGCAAGGAAAAATGGGCTGCTGCGGTGGATCCTGTGGGCGGAGAGCCTCTAGCTTCTGTTCTCAGTCAAATTCAGTACGGAGGCTCTGTAGCTGTCAGCGGGCTAACGGCTGGAGGCAAAGTGCCAACAACCGTCTTTCCCTTCATTTTAAGAGGAATTAATTTATTAGGTATCGATTCTGTTTACTGTCCAATGCCTACTCGAAAAGAGATTTGGAATAGACTTGCTAATGACTTTAAGCCTGAAAGCTTCGAACCTTTCATTCAGCAAGAAATTTCACTACAACAGCTCCCTGAGGTACTTCCGACTTTATTAAAAGGACAAGCTCGAGGACGAACAATTGTGAAGCTATAAAAAAACGGAGAAACCTAGGTTTCTCCGTTTTTTTACGAACAGAAGCATGTTATTATGCATCTATTTTTGCTATTAAATCCGTCACTAATTCTTTCATGGTCACATCCGCTAAGACTTGTTCCATGGCATCTTGAGAACGTTTTAAAATCAATTCAAGAACACTTTGAATATTGGCTCCTACAGGACACTCCACATTCGGATTTTCATGCATTTGAAACAATTCTCCTTCTTCCACTGCCGCCACCGCTCGATAAACGTCCAGCAACGTTATCTCTTCTAGATCTTTCAATAGATAAGCTCCGCCAGCTCCGGCTTTTACACCTACGAGTCCAGCTTTCTTTAACATCCCAATTACTCGTCTTATAACAACAGGATTTGTATTTACACTGCTAGCAATCCACTCTGAAGTACTAGGATGACTGCTATCTACTTTAATTAAAGATAGTATGTGAACGGCCACGGTGAATCGACTGCTAATTTTCATTGCTCTCACTCCTATTTTGTTGTAATCATTATAGTTACAACATTTATGAAAGTCAAGCATGCTTTTTTAAGAAAGAATGTCCTCTTCTACCGCCTCATAAAAACGCAGCGTTTTCTTGATTTCCATAGCTTCAGAAAATGCTTTCGTTTTCTTTTTATTCGCTTCTTTATGTTCGTTCACATGTTCCTCTCTTGAGATCCACGCTTGAAAGAACTGCTTGTCTTCCCACTTCGATACAAAGACATATTCAACTTTATCTGCAGAATCTTTTTTCCAGCATTCGAACGATAAATTTCCTTTGGCTGCCTCAATTTCTGTTTTGTTTTTCTTAGCTTTTTGCGTGAGCTGTTCTTCAAATTTCTTTTCTGTTTCAAAACTTGCGTTTACAACAAACATCTTATCTTCCTTTCTAAATGAAAGTAATTCTCATTCGATTATTGCATAGTAATTTTATTTTTTCAATTTATATGGATAAGTTACAGAAGCCCAAAAAGACCGCTGTTTAAGCGGTCTTCTTTTTTACAAATGTTTTCTATGCACTGTTTTTCCATCATACGTAAAGGCGATTGGCTTGCCTTCCATTACCGTTTCTAAATGAACGGGGCGGCCCCAAAGCTGATGAACGTACGGTACCACTTTTTCTAAGTATTTGACATCTAATTCAATTCCTTCATACCAATGTTTTAAATAGAGCTCTCCATTTTTTAGATAGTCTCCATTGGTTACTGTGATATAAGGAAATCCGCCGTTTACGCGCATATTAACAAGCTGATCTCTAACTTCTGTCCACTCTTTGTCAACGATTTTATAGTCTTTTCCTTGTTTTTGGAATAAGTACATATCCTCTCGCATGACTAAATCTTTTGTTAAGTAATTGCGAATAAAGGAAATATCTGATTCAACCTCACGTACCTCAAACATCTTCTCTCTTCCTGACCCCGGCTCCACGCCCCGGCGAATCATATCTTCTGTTGGATTATTGTAGCGTTCTTCAATGTCTTCAAAGATTTTTAAACCTAAATAATATGGATTGATTCCCGTCTTAGAGGGCTGCACAACCCCTGCATTTAGCTTGGCGAATTCTATCGCTTCATCACTCGTTAAGTCCATTTCTCGAATAATGCGCTGATGCCAGAAAGAAGCCCAGCCTTCATTCATAATTTTTGTTTCAAGCTGCGGCCAGAAATAAAGCATTTCTTCTCGCATCATCGTTAAAATATCCCGCTGCCAGTCCTCTAAATAAGGACTGTATTCTTCGATAAATAATAAGATGTCTTTTTCAGGCTGAGGCGGAAATTTTTTGAAAGATTTTGGAGGTTTTGGTTTTTTCTTTTCTTTATAATCCAAATTCCATAAATCATCGTAAGGAGAAACGATTTCTTCTTCCGATGATTCTACATCATCTATGCTCCAAGAAAGCTTGGCACGCATAAGAGACGGATCAATATGTTCCTGAATCGATAGGACAGCATCCAAAAACTTTTCTACTTCACGCTTACCGTGCTTTACTTCGTATTCTTTAATTCGATCAGCGGTCGCTGCCATACTTTCTACCATATCCCGTTTAGTGTTGGCAAAACGGCTGTTATTTTTAAAGAAGTCACAGTGGGCTAACACGTGAGCTACAATTAATTTATTCTGAATAAGCGCATTGGAATCCAATAAAAATGCATAACAAGGATCTGAATTGATAACTAATTCATAAATTTTACTCAATCCAAGATCGTAGTGTAATTTCATTTTGTAAAATTGTTTTCCAAAGCTCCAATGTGAAAAACGAGTTGGCATCCCATATGCACCAAACGTATAAATAATATCTGCCGGGCAAATTTCATAGCGCATCGGATAAAAATCTAAGCCGAAACCGCTAGCTATTTCCGTAATTTCATCAATCGCACGGTATAATTGCTTATAATCTGCTTCTTTCACGACAGCTCCCCCTTTCACTCCTTACTTCAATCTATGTACAAACATGCCAATTCATGTGTTTTCATCAAAAAGAAGCTTTATTTTTTCAAGAAAAGGGGATTTTTATTTAGTTGTCTTAAATAATGGATGTAATATAACTGTTATGCTGCATCATTCTTTGCCTTTCTTATCATTTATAGGGTCCTGTACGTTTATTCTTCTTGCATAATGACTACAACCTCTTTTAATTATGCACTGGTCTTTTGCCCAACATTTACAGCGTAAGAATTCCCGCAAATATCATACACTAATTTCAACTCCTCAAAAGGAGGAACGTTATTAATGGATGTAATTGATTATGATCGAGCTTTATATTACACACACCGTTCACAATGGGATAACTTATTAATTTTAATGGTTCGAACAGACGACGATTTTCTTTCAAAAAAGATTGAACATTTTTTGCACGCCTACAATTTTGAACGAAACTACCGCATCATTCAAGAAGAGCTTTATTCTTTACTACGCTACATTGATCATGCAACGGAATATTCGGAGCACAACCCGGAGCTTCTGGAAGAATCATTGTACTAGTATTTTTGATACACACACTTGGACAAAGAAGGGATGAATTCCCTTCTTTATTTTTTTATGTTGCACTAAAAATATGCATACTTTATTTCAAAAAACATCAAATAATATATGTAAACACATTTATTTTTATCGTTGACATAAAAGTAGATTCGACGTACAATCTTCAGTACATACGCTAAGATATTTCAGTACATACTGGGAGGAATATATATGAGTACTAATAAAAGGTTTCGCACATTAGATTTAACGCTAGCTGGTATGTTTGCGGCTCTTATGGCTATTGGTGCAAACATTACTTCTTGGGCACCTTTTTTACAAGTAGGCGGCGTGCCTCTTTCACTTCAGCCTTTTTTTGTTATATTAGCAGGACTTTTACTTGGGAGTAGAATGGGTTCTATTTCGATGATTGTATACGTATTAATTGGCATTGCCGGCGCCCCGGTATTTGCTCAATTTAAAGCAGGAATTGGTATTTTATTTGGAAGCACCGGCGGCTTTTTGCTTTCTTATATCGTAGCAGCATTTATCACAGGAAAAATTATGGAGATGCGCGGCAAGCCAACTTTTTCTATCTTTTTAATTTCATCACTAGTTGGTATTGCCGTTATTTATTTAATAGGTACTACGTATATGTATGCAG
>NZ_JBFULJ010000017.1:0-33675 GCF_056400385.1 Priestia sp. P5_B4 | reverse complement strand
ATAGGGTTTTGTTGTAGCGCTATTATCTAAATAAATCAAGGATGCGCGCCCCCTTCTTCATTTTTTCGGAACAACGTATTATCATAACATACCTTGATACTTTTTTAAATTAGGTTTTGCCTTAGTAATCATAACAAGGATAGACGATCTTTTCAAAGCTATTTGCCACTTTATAAGCAAGGTCTCCCCTTGCTTATCCTAACAGTTGCTGCCGTATTTATAGACTATACCATTAGCATTGAAAGAGATACGAGATAGTATGCAAAGAAAAGCGTCATAAAAAAGCTCGTGTCCTTTGGACACGAGCTTTTTAACTCTGTGAAGATACAATACGCTGTATACGATCCAGCGCACCAGGATCTACTTGCTCAATAGCTGCAGATGCTTGTTTTAATGCTTCTTTGTATTCGTAATGACGAAATGCTTCTTCTGCTTCTTCTAAAGACTGTGCAATCGAGTGATGAGTACTTCTATAGCGGTTACCGTATTGAATCACTCTTTCAACGAGTCGCGCTTCTTCTAACATTGCCTCTGTTTCATCAAATGTATCCTGAACAAAACCAACAGCATCTTCAAGTAAAGATTGAACAGCTTGAATATTAAGCGGTTTTTCTTTCAGCTTAGCGGTTACTTCATTTAAGATATGAACCGTTTTTTCAAGCTGCACTTTATATTCTTCAGGAACACCAGGAAGGTTGCTTTTTTGAATAAGGCGTCGTGCTTCAATCAACTGAGATTTCAGTTCTTCTATTTTGTCCTTAGCTGAGAGCTCATCTTTGCGAAGAGCTTGTAGCATATCGCTATAGGATTCCTGAGATTCTTTTAATTGGTTAAGCTGTTTGGAAACGTCTTCGAGTTCTTCTTGGATCACACTGTAGGCTAAATTGTGCTCCGCCACCTTGTCCGAAATATTATAGTACAAGTTAGTCAATCGTTTTAATTCGCGGTCCATTTTATAATATACGTCTAAATCGCGCTCTTTAAAATGATAGCTTTGCTGTACAAATAGCGTTTCTTCACGAAGTTCACGGTTTCGTTCTTGAAGCATACGAAGGAAGTTAGATACCGTATGAGATTCACGGTTCATTTTATGATAGGAGAAAACCTCATGCTCAAGTGAGTCATATAACTGCTCTAAGCGTTCGTTCACATCATCTAGTTTTGTAATCGCTTCTTCCACATATAATTCTTCAATATCTGCAATAATTTCAGCAGTTTCTTGTTTTAAAAGCTCTACCGTTTCTTCTACTTGTAGATGATCTAACACATATCCCTGCTCACTCATTTCGCGGAACCCGTCAAGCAGTTCATTGAACTGAACAGGAAGAGTGGTCTGACACTCAACTAACACTTTTGGAATTTGTTCTAAATACGAATCAATAGCTGTTAAATCAGTTTTTAATTGAAGAACAATCTCACGTGCTTGAAGATAGTTTCCGTTAATCGTCTCTTCCTCGTATTTTTCAAACTGCTCTTTAGACGTATTAATTGCGTATTCTAACGTTTTTTCAGCATTTCCATAGGAATACCGATGTGCGAGCAATTTTTTCTTCACATGGCGGTGAAGCTGATTTAATTCCTCAATATCATATCGATTATCTTGTTCGCTACCAATTAAATTTTGAAGTTCAGTAAGTATGTTTTCAATATCTATCTTGGTTTGTTCTAAGGCTTGATCAATATGTATAGATAACTGCTTCGCTTTTTTAAATCGGTATTTATCCGCTGCTTCTTCCGTTTCAAACAGTTCTTTATCAATTTTCGGGAGATTAGTTGATATAATTTCATCCCACTGCTCACGCCAACGTTCAAATAGCTCTTCAGTTTGACCTGTCATGTTCAATTCTTTTACTTTTGAAATTTCCTCTGCAACTGGCGTATTTGCTAATTCGACTTTGATCGTTTCCAGGCGATCAATTTCTTGATAAATCTTTTTACGTGAAAACATTCCGTACACAACTAATCCGATAATAAGTATGATTAGTGCTATAATGAATTCCATACTAAGCCCCCTTACAGTGCGTTCTACATGACAAGTTTCTTATTTATAAAAAGGGTGAATTTAATCCTTTAAATTTTTTTGCGTCAATGTTTTTATGATACCATGTAAAGTCCAACTTTTGAGCAAAAAATTAAATTTTTTTATACAAAATATTGGCATGGAGTCACTTTGTGTCGTTACAATGGAAAAAGAAGAAAAAAGGAGGCATTTTTTATGAAAGTTGACAAACATATTCATACTCCATTTTGCCCACACGGTTCACCTGATTCATTGCAACAATATGTTGAACAGGCGATTTCCCTGAACTTTTGCGAGATTTCGTTTACAGAGCATGCTCCATTACCAAAAAGCTTCAGTGATCCGACGCCTGATCGCGACAGCGGAATGGATCCTGACAAACTTGATCGCTACATTCAAAACGTACAGCAAGTTAAAAAAGAATTTGAGCGCGATATTCGCATTAATATCGGATTGGAAGTTGACTTTATTGAAGGATTTGAACACGAAACAATAGATTTCTTAAACGAATATGGTCCTTATCTCGATGACAGCATACTTTCTGTCCACTTCTTAAAACATGAAGAAGGATATGACTGCCTAGATTTTAGCGCTGACGTATTTGCACATATTGTACAGAAGTTTGGCAGCGTAAGCAAAGTATATGATAAGTATTACAACACGGTATTACGCTCTGTACAGGCCAATTTAGGCGTTTATAAGCCTAAGCGCATTGGTCATATGACGCTCGTACATAAATTTCAAACTCGCTTTCCATATGAAGACACACTTTCCCCTATTATTTTAGCAATACTCGATGAAATAAAAATGAAAGATCTGGCTTTGGATTATAATGGTGCAGGGTTGTTTAAGCCTTTGTGCAAGGAAGCGTATCCAGCTCCCTTTGTCGTAAAAGCAGCCCAACAGAAAAAAATCCCTCTCGTATATGGGTCAGACGCCCACTGTGCGAAGGATTTAGGCCAAGGCTATGCAGAGCTCCATTTAGGATAATTGAACGCGCAGTTTGTTTGTCCGTTCATATGGTAAACATACCGTTGTGTGCACCCATTGCTCAAGCTCAATCGCATATTGCTGAACAAAATACGGTTCGTGAGGCAATATATGAAGAACTTCACTTAGATACTGAGGATGAAGATAAGGCATAGACAGCATGCCCTTAAGCTCAATGATTGTAAAGGAAACGTGCAGCTTTCGAAATTCCTTTTCTTTCATCCCTCTTTCAAGGATTGTTTTTAAGTAGTATTTTTCCTTGGTTAAATACGTAGTCATAACTTCTCGAATTAAAATCGTGTCAAGAGAGATTTCTCTATATACGAGCCGGGCAATATGCCTATTTTCGTGCTGGTAATGTAAGATAGCTCGAATCATCACGATTATACTTTCTGTTGAAGACAGCTTTTTCATTTCTTGGAATGCTTGCTCCAGTACCGCAATATAACCTTCAAAATAAGAAATCACTAAACTTTCAAGCAATCCTTCTTTGCTATGAAAATAATATGAAATATTCGCTACGTTCACTTTCGCTTTTCCTGCAATCTCGCGCACCGACGTACCATCAAAACCTTTTACGTTAAAAAGAGAAACAGCCGCATCAATAATTTTCTCTTTCGTTTTTGACTGTACAGCCATCTATCTACACCTCATTTCGATTTATTTTTACAAAACACATATGATTGCAAAATTGTGTAGAAATCGTTACAGTATTTAAAAAGGATTTTAGTAGCCTCTCTACATAATTCGTGATAGGCTTTTTAGTTCCTGTAATCTTTTATCGACAAAGTAGCGTTAAAACTGACGTTTCCTGATAAAAACTCATTAAATCTTATGTTGAATGGAGGAGAATACATTGTTTAATGTCGAAAACTACAGCGGCTCAAAACAAAAGGATTATGAATTAGTAATTAAGCAATTACGCGCCTTATTAGAAGGAGAAAGTAATGCCATTGCTAATCTAGCAAATGCTTCAGCTTTACTAAATCAATTTTTAAATGAAGTAAACTGGGTAGGTTTTTATTTAATGGAAGACGGCGAGTTAGTACTCGGTCCTTTCCAGGGGCTGCCGGCTTGTGTTCGAATTCCACTTGGAAAAGGCGTATGCGGTACAGCAGCTCAAAATCAAAGAACAGAGCGAATTGAAGATGTTCATGCATTCCCTGGCCACATTGCATGTGATGCTGCTTCTCAATCTGAAATCGTTGTGCCAATGGTAAAAGACGGTAAACTTTTAGGTGTTCTTGATATTGACAGTCCAATCAAGAATCGCTTTGATGAAATCGATCAACAGTATCTTGAAGAATTCGTGAAAGAACTCACTTCTTTTCTTTGAATATGAATAAGCAAAAAAAACCGCTGCGAATCAGCGGTTTTTGCTTATTAAACAAACGTTTGATTAGCCCATCACCACCGTTTTCTTACGTTCTTTCTTCTCCTTTCATACTTCAAATGAATATATCCTTTCTTTTACATTCTTTTAATCTTCAATCTTCCTTGACTTTATACGAGGAAACACCTATAATACTCGTTGTGTGAAATATTGCAGCTTATACAATCTTCTTTATGTTTTTTCATTTTGTTCCTCATTAAAAGATTGTTTTACAGAAGTAGCAATCCTTTTAACAAGATGGTGTATCGTGTAACTCTCTGCTGCTAGAGCGATGGTACATGAAAACAAAATGAGCATATCGCTAGAATGTGTCTGTTTTTGTTTTGCATAAAATAAAAACACAAACAAGGAGGAGTCATCATGGCTCGTTATACAGGTCCAAGTTGGAAAATCTCTCGTCGCTTAGGTCTTTCTCTAAGTGGTACAGGTAAAGAATTAGAAAAACGCCCTTACGCTCCAGGTCCACACGGCCCAGGTCAACGTAAGAAAATTTCTGAGTACGGTTTACAATTACAAGAAAAGCAAAAATTACGCCACATGTATGGTGTAACTGAGCGTCAATTCCGTAACTTATTCGTTGCTGCTGGTAAATTAACTGGTAAGCACGGTGAGAACTTCATGATTCTTTTAGAAGCTCGTCTTGATAACTTAGTATACCGTATGGGTCTTGCACGCACTCGTCGTCAAGCTCGTCAATTAGTTAACCACGGTCACGTTTTAGTTGACGGTAAACGCGTTGACATCCCATCTTACCGTGTACAACCTGGTCAAGTGATCGGTGTTCGCGAAAAATCTCGCAACCTTTCAATCGTGAAAGAAGCGCTTGAAGTTAACAACTTCGTACCAGACTACTTAACAGTAGACGCTGAGAAATTAGAAGGTACATTCACTCGCTTACCAGAGCGTTCTGAATTATCTGCTGAAATCAACGAAGCACTAATCGTAGAGTTCTACTCTCGTTAATAGTAAAAAGCCGTTCCTTATGGAGCGGCTTTTTTGCTATCTATATAAAAAAAAGGCCTTTCGGCCTTTTTTTTATGCGTATTGAATAAGCGTATATTTTTTCTTGCCTCGACGAATCACTGTGAATTGACCTTCAATACGGTCTTCTGCACCTACTGTTTTTTGTAAATCTTGTTCACGCTCACCATTTAAGTAAATCGCACCGTTTGAAATATCTTCACGTGCTTGACGTTTAGAAGGAGAAATTTTACTTTCTACAAGTAAATCAATTAAACCAATATCTTCACCTGTATGCGTGTAAGAAGGAACATCCTTGAATCCTTGCTTAATTTCTTCTGCTGTTAACTCTGAAATACTTCCGCTAAATAAAGCTTGCGAAATACGAATTGCTTGCTCAAGAGCTTCTTCACCATGTACAAGCGTAGTCATCGCTGCCGCTAGTGCTTTTTGTGCTTCGCGTTTTTCAGGAGCTTCTTTTGCAGAAGCTGCTAATTCATTAATTTCCTCGTGTGATAAGAATGTAAAGTATTTTAAATATTTTATAACATCACGATCATCTGTATTAATCCAGAATTGGTAGAATTCATACGGACTTGTTTTTTCAGGGTCTAACCAAATTGCTCCGCCTTCTGTTTTACCGAACTTCGTCCCGTCCGCTTTTGTTACAAGCGGAACTGTTAATCCAAATGCTTTTGCATCTTCTTCTGATTTACGAATTAATTCTAAGCCAGCTGTAATATTTCCCCATTGGTCGCTGCCGCCAATTTGAAGCTTACAGTTATATGTTTGGTATAAATTCAAGAAATCGTATGATTGTAAAATCATGTAGCTAAATTCCGTAAATGAAATGCCTGATTCGATACGAGATTGAACAGAATCCTTTGCCATCATATAGTTAATACCAAAGTTTTTACCGATATCTCGTAGGAATGTAATAACATCTAATGAGCCAATCCAGTCATAGTTATTTGCAATAACTGCTGCATTTTCACCTTCTTCGAAATCTAAGAAGCGTGAAAGCTGACCTTTAATACGCTCACTAAACATGGCAACCGTTTCTTTTTCATTTAATGTACGCTCTGCTTTTTTACCGCTTGGATCTCCAATAAGACCCGTACCTCCACCAACTAATGCAATTGGTTGGTGTCCAGCTTGTTGAAAGCGACGTAAAATTAAAACAGGAAGCATGTGGCCGATGTGAAGGCTGTCGGCTGTCGGATCGAATCCACAGTACAAACGAACAGACTCTTTACTCAAAAGTTCACTTAAACCTTTTTCATCCGTTTGTTGGTTAATGAGCCCTCGAAACTCAAGATCTTGTAAAATATCCATGTTATATATTCTCTCCTTTATCTAATTGCTCGTTACAATTTGTTGAACAACATAAAAAACGCCCCTTCTTAAAAAAGAAGGGACGAAAATATCGCGGTACCACCCTATTTGGAAATAAATTATTTCCCACTTAAATGATGTAACGGTCTACCCGTCTTTTGCTACTGTAAGTTCACAAAAGATGCTCAAGGACGTATTTCATATTTGTCTATGTACTGATTTTCAGCAACCATCAGCTCTCTTAAACAGGGAGACAAGTATTACTTCTTCCTATCACTGCAGTTTATTTTATTTAAAAGTTTACACCCCACAATTATGAATGATTTCATTTTAAAATTCAAGTCCAAAAAAAAGTTCAAACAGCTGGCTGTTTGAACTTTATAAAAATCACTTATTTTCCCTACAAAGATTGAAACATTTACTCCTTAGTCTTCCATCGTTGACAAATCGCCCGTTGGCAAATCTAATTCCCACGCTTTTAAAACGCGACGCATAATTTTACCACTTCGTGTTTTAGGTAGCTTATCTTTAAACTCGATTTCACGCGGGGCTGCATGAGCAGCTAACCCTTTTTTCACAAATTGACGAATATCTTCAATCAGTTCATCTGAAGATTCATACCCATCTCTAAGTGCGATAAATGCTTTAATAATTTCCCCACGCACAGGGTCAGGCTTACCAATAACACCCGCTTCTGCTACAGCAGGGTGTTCAACAAGCTTACTTTCCACTTCAAATGGACCCACGCGTTCTCCTGCCGTCATAATAACATCATCGATTCGGCCTTGGAACCAAAAATAACCGTCTTCATCCATATACGCCGAATCACCTGATACGTACCAATCACCTGGCATAAAATATGACTCATACTTTTCTTTGTTGTTCCAAATCGTATGCATCATAGATGGCCAGCCTTTTTTAATTGCTAAGTTACCCATTCGATAAGGTGGAAGCTCTTGTCCTTGATCGTCAACGATTGCTGCTTGTACACCTGGAATTGGCTTCCCCATAGATCCTGGCTTAATTTTCATAGACGGATAATTACAAATCGTCTGACCGCCAGTTTCAGTCATCCACCACGTATCATGAATACGTTTTTGGAACACCTTCATTCCCCAGCGTACCACTTCAGGATTTAACGGTTCTCCCACACTTAATACATGTCTGAGATTGCTTAAATCATAGCGTTTAACTAAGTCATCACCAGCACCCATTAGCATACGAAAAGCTGTAGGTGCACTGTACCAAACCGTTACGCCAAAATCTTCAAGTGCTTGATACCATGCATCTGGACTAAATCGTCCTCCCACAATCACATTGGTTGCTCCAGCAAGCCAAGGACCAAAAATCCCATAGGAAGTCCCCGTTACCCAACCGGGATCTGCTGTACACCAATACACATCGTCATCTTTTAAGTCGAGTACCCACTTTGCAGTTTGATAGTGCTGAAGCATTGCGTTGTGAACATGAAGCACCCCTTTTGGTTTGCCAGTTGAACCTGATGTATAATGAAGCAGCATACCATCTGTTCTATCTACCCACTCAATTTCCACCTCTTTATTCGCCGCTTCTAATCGCTTCAGAAAATCTAGTTGAATGCCTTCTTCTTCTACATTTTCCCCTACCAGGAGAATGTGTTTTAAAGCTGGCAAATCTTTCACCGGAACGCGGCTCAGCAGTTCAGGCGTCGTAATTAACACTTTTGCATCACTGTCTTGCAAACGATCTTTTACTGCACCTTCCATGAACGCTTCAAATAAAGGCCCAACAATAGCACCAAGCTTCACCGCTCCTAACAATGCAAAATAAAGTTCCGGAGAGCGAGGCATAAAGATAAACACGCGATCTCCTTTTTCTACGTCTGCTTGTTTTAGCACGTTTGCGGCTTTGTTTGACCATTCTTTCATTTCTTTGAATGTGTATTTTTCATTGCGCTGCGCGTCTCGATAATAAAGCGCAACTTTATTTTTACGCGTAGAGTTTGCGTGCTTATCAATTGCTTCATAAGCTGCATTTAGTTTACCTGTTTCATGCCATGAAAATTCCTTCTCCACTTGTGACCAGTCAAAGGTTTGATACGTTTTATCATAGTCCTGTAAGTTGTATACCCCTTCAATTACAGGAAGCGCTTCCACCTTCATCACAAACTCCCCCTTATGTATAAAATTTACAAACCTATTATATAACAAAAATAGACTTTTCACAATTTTATAAAAATTATTTGTCGGAATTGGGATAATAGTCTCCCTTATTATATGACAACCTCTGTTATAGAAGTGTCGAATGAACAAGAATCTCTTTTAATTTTTTATTCTATGTATTCTAAAAAACTCCTTTTCTTTTATTTAATTTTTTGAAAACGCTTTAATATAAAGTTTTTTTTGTATTATAATACAGATAAGACTGCTTGAAGGTGGTGATTCATGTGAAACATTCCCAAACATACAATATGAAAGAACTAAAAACCGCTGTTGGAGCAATTGTTATTGAAGGACCTGTTTCCTCCCAGACCTTGCAACAACTTGATTTTCATGAGCAGCTAACAGCCTTTCGTCCACCTGAACAGCAAAAAGAAGCATTGATCGAGATTGCCAACTTGCCTGAAGGTAGAATCATTGTTGCTCGCCATCATCATACAATCATTGGTTATGTAACCTTTTTATATCCCGATCCTCTAGAACGATGGTCGGAAGGAAATATGGAGAATTTAATCGAATTAGGAGCTATAGAGGTAGCCACTCCATTTCGCAGCTACGCTGTTGGTAAAAACTTGCTTATCGTATCTATGATGGATGATGCAATGGAAGATTATATTGTCATTACGACAGAATACTACTGGCATTGGGATTTAAAAGGAACAGGGCTAAATGTGTGGGATTACCGCAAAATTATGGAGAAAATGATGAATAAAGGCGGACTGACGTGGTTTGCCACAGATGATCCGGAGATTAGCTCCCACCCTGCTAATTGTTTGATGGTAAGAATCGGGAGCAGAGTACCTCAAGAAAGCATACAAGAATTTGATAGCCTGCGCTTTCGAAATCGCTTTATGTATTAAGCTGACCTTTAAGAAAAGGAGCTGTGTCTGATGATTGTTGAAGAGATGATGAAAACTGATCTCGTTACCTTAACCCCCGACCATACGATTGCTGAAGCTATGAAACTTTTAGATACACATAAGATTAGACATATTCCTATCATTAATGACCTTCATCACGTAGTTGGCATCATTTCTGATCGTGACGTAAGAGATGCAAGTCCATCTATTTTAGATAATACTTATACATCTGCTCTTCTATCCGAACCCGTGCGGATGATTATGCAAACAGAAGTCATTACAGCTCACCCTCTTGATTTTGTTGAAGAAATTGCAAGTATTTTTTATGAACATCAAATCGGTTGTATTCCCGTCACAAAAAACAAGCGGTTAGTAGGCGTTGTTACCGAAAGAGATCTATTACATACGTTTATTCAGCTTACCGGCACCAATAAGCCAGGTTCACAAATTGAAATAAAAGTAGAAAATAAGGCTGGCGTGCTCGCTGAAGTTACATCCCTCTTTGGTTCAACGAGAACAAACATCTTAAGCGTACTTGTCTACCCTGACGTAGATGAACGATATAAAATACTTGTGCTTCGCATTCAAGCTATTAATCCATTGATTAGTATAAATACATTAAAAGAAAACGGCTATGAGGTGTTGTGGCCTAAATTACCGGAGATGACGTAATGACTAGTAACGCTGTATTTATTTATTCAGATGATATTCTTTCGTACAAATTCAGCAATAATCATCCGTTTAACCAGCTTCGTGTTCAACTAACATATGAACTGTTACGGGAATTTGGCGCTTTAGGCAATCAAGATATTGTATTACCGCGGATGGCATCTGATGAAGAACTTCAGCTTGTCCATGATAATAGCTATATTCAAGCGGTAAAATTAGCAGGAAGCGGCGAGCTTTCTGTTGAAAAAGCAGCAGATTTTGGTCTTGGAACAGAAGATACACCTATGTTTCCCAACATGCATGAAGCCAGTGCATTTTTAGTTGGGGGTACACTTACTGCTGTAGATTATGTGATGACTGGAAAAGCTAAGCATGCTCTAAATTTAGGAGGAGGATTGCACCACGGCTTTCGAGGAAAAGCTTCCGGCTTCTGTATTTATAACGATAGCGCGGTAGCCATCAAATATATGCAGCAAAAGTACAACGCGCGTGTTCTCTATGTCGATACAGATGCTCACCACGGTGACGGCGTGCAATGGACATTTTATGACGACCCTTCCGTTTGTACTCTTTCCATTCATGAAACGGGACGCTACTTGTTTCCAGGCACGGGAAACGTTAACGAACGCGGGCACAGTGAAGGCTATGGTTATTCATTTAATGTGCCTGTTGATGCTTATACGGAAGATGAGTCTTGGCTCGACGTTTATAAGACCTCTTTAAAAGAAGTAGCTGCTTTTTTTAAACCAGATGTTATCTTGACACAAAATGGAGCCGATTCTCATTATTACGATCCGCTCACTCATTTATGCGGCACCACGAAAATATACCGTGAGATTCCTAAAATTGCTCATGAAATTGCTCATGAATACTGTCAGGGAAGATGGATTGCGGTTGGCGGAGGAGGTTATGATATTTGGCGGGTTGTTCCTCGGGCTTGGTCATTCATTTGGCTTGAAATGATTGAACGAAAGGCAGAAGGCATGCTTCCTCTGTCATGGCTTGAAAAATGGACAAAAGTATCGCCTCACCCCGTTTGCATGCAGTGGGATGATGAACCTAATATCTATCAGCCAATTCCAAGAAAACCAGAAATAACAGAAAAAAACGCTCAAACTCTTGAGCGCGCTCTTTATCCTATTCGTTCTCATACATCTCATTCTTAAAAAAAGGCTATACAAGCGTATGGCCTTTTTCACTGTGCTTCGGGATCTGAAATAATAATTTCGACGCGTCTATTTTTTTGTAGATTGTCATTAGACGTGTTCGGAACAAGCGGCTTTGTATCTCCGTATCCAAGTGCTTCAAAGCGGTTAGCAGAAAGAGAAAAATGGTTCGTTAAATAACGTATGACGCCGCTAGCACGCGCTGCCGATAGTTCCCAATTAGATGGATAACGATAGGTGTGAATGGGTCGATTGTCGGTATGACCTTCTACTTTAATATCATTTGGAATAGTACTGAATAACCTTCCTAATTCATCCAGAAAAGGGGTGCCTTTTTTCAAAATGTCCGCTTGTCCTGTTTCAAACAGCACCTGTTCTTGTAAAATAAGCACAACTCCGCGTTCATCTCGCTTAGCAGTAATGACATTCTGAAGCTTATTTCCCTTCAGGTAATCCTGCACTTTCGCTAAAATGTTATCCAGCTTTTGAGACTGCTGGCTCTTTTCTACAGAAGCTAATGATCCACCGCTTGTAAGCGAATTGACAACGGTCTGAAACTTTTGATTATCCACGCTAGACATTGAAAATAGTAAAATAAAAAAAACTAATATTAACGTCACCAAATCAGCAAATGTTACCATCCATTTTGGCGACTGTGCCGAATACCTTTTTCTTCTACGCTTCACGAACGTGTTCTCTCTTTTCTTCCAGCTTTCGTTTTTCAACAGGGGCAAATACTTTTAGCTTTGCTTGCACAAAGCGAGAATTTTGACCCGCCTGCAAGCCGATGACACCTTCAATAATCACTTCTTTAACAAAAAGCTCATGCTCCGTTTTACCAGCTAATTTAGCTGCGATTGGCTGAAAAAACAAGTTTGAAAGCAGCGCCCCGTAGAAAGTCGTTAAAAGAGCAATTGCCATGTTAGGTCCAAGCGATGAAGGGGTATTAAGGCTTTTAAGCATTAGCACTAGCCCAACGAGCGTCCCAATCATTCCCCAAGCGGGGGCATAATCGCCTGCTTTTTCAAACATACTTCGACCTCTCGCATGTCTTTCTTCCACTGCAGCTATTTCAGCTTCAAGCAGCTCTCGAATCATTTCCGGTTCTACTCCATCAATGGCTAGCAAAATACCTTTTTTCACAAATGAATCATCGATTTGTTCAAGCTCTGCTTCTAACGATAGAAGTCCTTCTCGACGCGCTTTCTCCGATAAATGTACAAATGTTCCTACAATTTCTTCTACGTTTATTTCTTTAGATTGAAACGCTTGTTTCCCTACTCTTCCCATATTTTTTAATTGTTTTAAAGGAAAGCTCACGCATAACGTACCAAAAACGCCTCCCAGTACAATTAAAATCGATGGTACATCAATAAAAGCTAAAAAACCGCTCATTCCCCCACTTGAAATAACCCCAAACACAACCATAGAGATACCAATTAGTATCCCTATAGGTGTGAGCATATCAATTTTTTTCATATTCTATCTCCCCGTGTCTGAACTTTGGATTCGTTCTTATTCATTCACAGGTATTATTTTGTTGACTGTCTGAACTCGATGCGGTGAGGAAGCTGTACAATGCTGCTGTCTACCGTTTCTTTGTTCATGTATTTTGTTAAGAGACGCATCGCTACTGCACCAATATCATACATTGGCTGTACAACAGATGTTAACTGAGGACGAACCATTGTTGAAAGTCTTGTGTTATCAAAACCGATAACTTCTAGATCGTTTGGTACATTCAACCCGCGATCTTGTGCCCCGTGAATAACGCCTAATGCCATTTCATCCGTTCCAACGAAAATAGCAGTTGGCTTTTCAGCTTCTTCTAATAGTTTTTCAACCGCCTCAATACCTGAATCGTACGTATAGTCTCCTTCTACAATATAAGAATCACGTACAGGCAATCCGCTTTCAGTAAGAGCACGCTTGTACCCTTTTACTTTTTTCGCATGATTGATTGGTTCTTCTAACGTACCTGAAACGAATGCAATATTTTTATGACCGCTGTCAATTAGTGATTGCACTGCATCAAAAGCTGCTTGTTCATAATCAATAGTTACAGATGGGATTTGGTTAGTTGATTCGATTGATGCTGCAAGTACAACTGGAACCGGTGATTTTTTTAGCTCTTCTACGTGTTCTTCCGTTACATTCCCACTCATGAAGATGATTCCGTCTACTTGTTTACCAAGCATGTTATTTAAAAGGTGAAGTTCTTTATCTTGATTTTGATCGGAGTTACTTAAGATGATATTATATTTGTACATTGTTGCAATATCTTCGATTCCACGCGCTAATTCTGCATAGAAAATATTTGAAATATCAGGAATGATAACTCCTACTGTCGTTGTTTTTTTACTTGCTAATCCACGCGCTACTGCGTTCGGACGATAGCCTAGTCTTTCAATTGTTTCTAATACTTTTTTTCTAGTTGATGGTTTTACATTTGGATTTCCGTTTACCACACGAGAAACCGTTGCCATCGACACGCTTGCTTCCCTTGCTACATCATAAATTGTTACGTTCACAACAAACACTCCTTATCGAAAAACATTTCGTTTATTTTATCCTTATTTCATTTCTTGTATTTACGTATATAAATCCATCTTCCTTTATAGAATGGCTATTTCTAGCTCCTTCACTCTTACATACAGCTTAGATACCCTGTATGCATCTAAATCATTCCTGTTATGCCCTTATTATTACGTGGCAAAGACAATTTTACCAGTTTATATGTAACAATGTAAAAGACGGTGTATATTAAGTAAATAAAAAAAGTGAATCGCGAATTTATATCATATGCAATCACAGAATGATAGCGAATATCTGTAACTACTATACGATACTATGTGCTTCATCGCAACGTATTTACCGCCTTTTTCCGACAAGTTTCACGAGAATTTCATAAATTCTTGTTTTTTGGATTTGCACTTATTCTTTCCTATTTTGACAAAAGTTATCGACTGTTTTCAAAATACGTGATAATTTCGCTTATCTTTATTATAACGAAAGGCAAACAAGCTTGAAACCATTAAGTGCCTCAAACTTGTCATAAAAGTATACGAATTTTTCATTTTTACGTTTTTTTATAAATTTAAGTTACATATAGGTTTTAGCTGCTTCATAAATTCTGTAAATTGCGGGATATCCATTTGCTGAGCTGAATCAGAAAGTGCTACCGCAGGATCTGGATGAACTTCTGCCATAATTCCATCTGCACCGATGGCAAGAGCTGCTTTAGCCGTTGGAACAAGTAAATCTCGTCTTCCCGTTGAATGGGTGACGTCGACTAAAACAGGTAAATGAGTTTCTTGTTTTAAAATGGGAACAGCTGAAATATCCAGCGTATTTCGCGTTGCTCGCTCATACGTACGAATTCCTCGTTCACACAAAATCAGCTGATCATTTCCTTTTGAAACAATGTATTCAGCAGCATTAATAAACTCATCAATCGTAGCGGCTAAGCCTCGCTTTAATAAGACAGGCTTCTTCACCGCACCCGCTTCTTTTAACAGCTCAAAATTTTGCATATTACGAGCGCCAATTTGAATCACATCTACGTATTCTACAGCTGTTTCAATATCAGCGGGATCGACAATTTCACTAATAACGGCTAAATCGTATTCGTCAGCTACTCTTTTTAAAATTTGCAATCCTTCTAAGCCAAGGCCTTGAAAATCATAAGGAGATGTTCTTGGCTTGTAGGCTCCGCCTCTAAGCATCCGCACGCCCTGCTGCTTCACGGCTTTTGCTACGGCTGCTACTTGCTCATAGCTTTCAACGGAACAAGGTCCTGCTACAAAACGCTGAAGTCCGTCACCAATTGTTTCTCCTTTTACCGTAACAATTGTATTTTCCGGCTTCTTTTTACGGGATACAAGAAGTGCTTTACGATGATCATCTTCTTGAAGCTCTAAATGAGCTTTGAAAATCTCTTTGAAAATATGTTGAAGCGTAGACGTTTGAAACGGTCCTTTATTCTTGCTTAAAATCGCATCAAGCATTGCTCGTTCACGAACGGGATCAAACCGTTTGGTTGACTGCATGCCTTTTAACTTTCCTATTTCTTGAACAAGCTCGCCTCGCTCATTAATAAGCTTTAACAGTTTCATATTTACTTCGTCAATTTGAGATCGCAAATGCTGAAGATTTGAATTCGTCATGTACGTCCACCCTTTCACTGATTTTAAAAAATCCGTTTAGCAGGGTTACTACATAAGATGATAGATGATGGAGGATATATGTAAGGGGCTTCTCTGCTTTTATGTGCTAAACTACATCTATTGTACGAAAAAGCGGATGAAACCGCAATCAGCTTATAAAAAAAAGAGGTTGAGGCATAGCTAAATCGCTCCAACCTAAAGGCGAAAAAATGGGATAAACAATCTATTATGGATTGCTTGTCATACAGTAAACCTTTGTTCACCCTTCCAATGAAAAAATCCGAACGATTAATGTTCGGATTTTTCTTTTACTAAAATACTTTTTGGATTAGTGAGCTACGTTTTTCGCTAATTCGTCTTCGTTAATGTTCCAGTGAGAAGCATGCCACTTCACTTTTCCATCTTCAAACAGAAGCGCTTGAGGTGATTCATGCTTCACTTCATACGTCTCAGCGATATAGTTAGATACATCACGTGAATCTTGAACATGAAGATAATAAGAAGGAATGTCTTCATGACCAGAAGCAAATGCTGAAAATGCCTCATGACCAGCTGCACTAATTGGACACGTTGTACTGTGTTTTAAAAATAAAAAGCGATTGTTTTCCTTTACAACTTGTTCGAACTCTTCAACTGTTGAAATTTTTTTCATTTTTTTCACCCTTTCTGTACTTACTCTTAAGTTTACATGGTTTGAGCGTTTCCATACAAAAAGAGTGCTCAGCTTTATGTATGATGCTCATAAATTCATTTATAAGGTGGAGTTTTTTTCTGCAATGAAACAATTATTTACTTGTTGTTATCCAACCTAAATTACATACAAAAAAAGCGTTCACCCTATAGGGTAAACGCTTTTGATTCTTTATTATGGTCGTGGCACTGTGCTTTCCACTTCATCCAGTGCTTTTTGAGCTTCTGTTAGCTTTTGCTGAACGTCTTCGTTGCTTTGAGACTCAACTTCATCAGCAAGCACTTCTAAGCTTGTTGGGGGTAATGCTTCGTGTTCAGGATCTACTTTACGGAAGTTTTTCACCTTGTCCACTACTTGTGAAGATTGCTCAGACAGTGTTTGTGATAAACCAGCCGTTTTTTCTTTAGCCGTTTGAGCAAACCCTTGTCCTTTTTCAACAGCGCTGTTTTTCGCTTGCTCTGTTTTTAAACGAACGTAAGCTGCCTGCTCATTTAAATCAGAACGGAACTCTTTACCTGATTTTGGAGCAAGTAATAATGCCGTTGCAGCTCCTACAACTCCTCCAATCACTGTTCCTACTAAAAAGCCTTTATTTGAAGTGTTGTTTGGTTTATTTGGTTTGTTTGACATATGCGTCTCCTCCTTTAAAGTTCATCCTTATGAAAATGAGCGTGAGCGTTGAACCGCTTTTTCTTTTACTTCAACAGGTACAGGCTCTGCTTCAACTTTTTTCTGTTTTCTTAATTTTATACGTTCCCATACGTCTAATGCAACATTGCTCCATTGAACAACTTGAGCAACAGTTTCTTTATTTTCTTCTACTTTCTCTGAAACGCTTGATGATACGCTTTTAATAGACTTATTTAGGTCTTGGATTGAGTCACCTACGCCTTTAACAGAATCCACCACTGTGTTCAGCGCTTCGGATTTACGCTGAATATCTTCAGCTAACAGATTAGTCTTATGTAAAAGTGCAGTTGTTTCAGCTGTGATTCCTGTCATTTGCTTTTCTACACCGTCTAAAGTACCTGCCACTGAATTTAATGTGTGCTGAACGGATTTCAATGTTTTGGACACGGAAACCACCAGGTAAAAAATCGCAATGGCAACAATAGCAGCGCTTAAATAAAGAATAATAACCATCTGTGCAAGGCACCTCCTATTTTCTTCTCTCTTGTTATAACTACTTTCCCAATTTTATAAACAATTAAACCTTCTATTCCCTATAGACTCTTTAACTTTACCATATTCTCTCTGCTTTTATTCAGAAAAAGGGAAGATTGTACATTATTTCGCGATATATGAGTTATTTCCCTTCCTAAAGAAAAAAAGGATTTTAAAGCATAAAAACAAACAAAATAAGCTCAGTGGGGTACAATAGAAAGTGAATCACCAATCATTGCTATTTTAAGGAGGCACTATTTATGAAAGACCCTAGAATTGCGACATTAGCTAAAAATTTAATTAATTATTCTGTTCGCCTTCAAAAAGGAGAAAAAGTATTAATCGAAAACTTTGGACTTCAACGTGAACTTGTGACAGCACTTGTAAATGAAGCGTACAAGGCGGGTGGTTATCCATTTGTACTGCTAAAAGATCATTCGGTAGACCGCGCTCTTTTAAACGGTGCACAAGAAGAGCAGTTCAATATGATGGCAGACTTCGAAGCAAATGTGATGAAGGAAATGAATGCTTATATTGGCTTGCGTTCTGGCTCAAACATTTTTGAACAATCAGATGTTCCGGCAGATAAAATGAAAATCCAAGGGAATACGATCGGTAAAAAAGTACATAGAGAAATTCGCGTTCCAAAAACAAAATGGGTTGTTCTTCGCTATCCAAACGATTCAATGGCGCAGCTTGCTAAAATGAGTACAGAAGCATTTGAAGATTTTTATTTTGATGTATGTAACTTAGACTATGGCAAAATGAGCAAAGCGATGGATGCTTTGGTTGAGCTTATGAACCGTACGGACAAAGTGCGTTTAACAGGTGAGAATACAGACTTAACGTTCTCTATTAAAGATATTCCTGCAGTGAAGTGTGCCGGGGAAATGAATATTCCGGACGGTGAAGTATACACGGCTCCTGTACGTGATTCTGTAAACGGAACAATTTCTTACAACACTCCTTCTAACTATCAAGGCTTTACGTTTGAGAATGTATCCTTAACATTTAAAAACGGTAAGATTGTTGAAGCAACCGCTAATGATACAGAACGCATCAACGGCATTTTTGATACGGACGAAGGCGCACGTTTTGTTGGCGAATTTGCGATTGGCGTAAATCCATATATTCAACATCCAATGCAAGACATCTTATTTGATGAAAAAATTGACGGAAGTTTCCACTTCACTCCTGGCGAGTGCTACGAAGATGCGTATAATGGAAACAAGTCAAATATTCACTGGGATATGGTGATGATTCAGCGCCCAGAATACGGCGGCGGTGAGATTTATTTCGATGACGTGTTAATTCGTAAAGACGGGTTATTTGTCATTGAGGAATTAAAAGCGTTAAATCCTGAAAATTTAAAATGAGTTTTGAAAGAAAAAAGGCACTCTCCTGAGTGCCTTTTTTTATGATACGGTTTGCTGATATAGTTTTTCAAACTTTTGAATGTCTCCAGCACCCATAAATACTAATACAGCTTCATTATGGTCTTTTAACGATTCAATTGTTTCTTCATTAATTAATTCAGCTCCGCTGATTTTGCTTCGTAAATCTTCAATTGATAATTTACCTTGATGCTCACGAGCTGATCCAAAAATATCACATAAATATACTTTATCAGCGTGTTGTAAGCTTGCTGCAAAGTCCTCTAAGAACGTTTGTGTACGCGTAAAAGTATGCGGTTGGAAAACAGCCACAACTTCACGGTTTGGATACTTTTGACGAGCAGCTGAAATCGTTGCATTAATTTCCGTTGGATGGTGTGCATAATCATCGATTAGCACTTGTTTGCCAACGTTCTTTTCACTGAAACGACGTTTTACACCTTGATATGTTTTAAAACGCTCTTGCAGCACAGCAACGTCAATTTCTTCATAATGACAAAGTGCAATAACAGAAAGTGCATTTAAGATGTTATGGTCGCCATACCCTGGAATTTCAAATGATGCGTGGAATGTATTACGAACGAACACATCAAATGTTGTGCCTGTTGTGCTTTTTACGATATTACGTGCTTGGAAATCATTTTCTTCGCCTAAGCCGTAATAAAGAACAGGTACCTTCGCTTGAATTTGCTGCAGATGTTCATCGTCACCACAGGCAATAATTCCTTTTTTGACTTGAAGTGCCATCTCTTGGAACGCGCTGAATACATCGTCGATATTGGCAAAATAATCAGGGTGATCAAAATCAATATTCGTCATAATTGCATAGTCTGGCGTATAAGATAAGAAGTGGCGGCGATACTCACATGCCTCAAACGCAAAATACTTGCTGTCTTTTACACCTTTACCCGTACCGTCTCCAATTAAATATGAAGTAGGTTCAGCTCCTTGAATCACATGCGCTAACATACCCGTTGTGGATGTTTTTCCGTGTGCTCCTGTTACGGCTACACTCGTATACTGTTTCATAAAGTCACCTAAGAAACGGTGATAGCGTACAAGCTTGACTCCTTCTTTTGAAGCTGCTTCTGCAATTTCTTCATGCGTATCAGGAAAAGCATTTCCTGCGATTACAGTCATGCCGTCTTTAATATTATTTTTATCAAATGGTAAAACAGGAATTCCCTGCTGTTCTAGTGCTTTTTGCGTAAAAATTTCTTTTTCAATATCCGATCCTTGAACTTGAAAGCCCATATCGTTTAGGATTTGCGCAAGCGCACTCATTCCTGTTCCTTTAATACCTACAAAATGGTAAACTGTCATATAAAGAACCTCCAACATTCGTCTATCTGTAAGACAGTATATGACGGTTATCTAGAATTGCTCTTACAAACGTATATAAATGTCGTTTGATTGCTGATTTCACGATAACATCCGTACATTATATCACTTCTTATAACATAACTCCATGACTCCATTTCTACTCTCTTCCCTTGCGAAACGGCCTTTTATTTTGGCTTCATCACATAGTATATAGCCTGCTGTTTTAAAAACGAGCGCCATGTCATTGCATTTTTTTTGTCATTATATTGCGTTACTAACTGTTCAATGCGTTGTTTATGTCCTAAAAAGAAAGAGTCAATTAACACGTCATATCCGATTGATTTTATTTTTCGAATCCAAATTACTTGTTGTTCCTCTAAATTTGCAAATCTTCCTCTTACATCTTTGATGATAACCTGCTCATTTGTCAATGGGGTATATCCTTTTAAGAAAAACGAATTAGGTACTTTAGACACAATAATTGGCTCTAGTACACTCGTCAAAAAAAAGGCTCCTTGAATCAAAAACGACTCTGTTTTCTGCTTTGCCTGATCAGCTAAAAAAAGCTGCAGCAGGGTTTTCCCCTGAATGGTTACATATTCAAATGCAAACCACTGAAAAAATAATTGTTCATGGGAATCAGACAGAGGCGCCTCATGAGGCAAGTTTACTAACTCTTTAAATAAATGTGAAGCCCGCACTTTTTCTCGTATATTCGTATAGCGGTTCACAAAAAAGAAATATTGATTGTAAAAGTCGCAAATAGCATTATCAGACTGAAGCTGCTTTTGTTCACGAATTTCATTAAAGTTAATCAGTTCATGATTTTCTTCTCTCATTACTCTTCACTCGTACTCTAATTATTTTAGTTTGTCCTCTTTATACGCCTTCAGCTCATATGTTTCTGCTGGTGAGAAATGATAGCAAACTATCACATGCTAAAAAAGCAACACACACATTATCCTTACATATAGTAAATCATTTTACTAGTTCTGACAAACCTTTTCCTTTTTTTCTTCATGGATTTCTTCCAAAATCTCTACTCAAATTCTGTATAAACGAACTTAAAGCAGGAAAAAAAGAGGCGACGGATACAGTGACAGAGCGTTAGCTCACACAATGCTGTATCCTGCTGATCTTACATAGCCTCTTTTTTAACCTACATGTAGAAAAACAGCTTAAAATGTAGAAGTGGCTGTTTGACTTTCCATTTCCTGAAGTTCGTTTTCGGTAATGAGCACATCTCTCGGCTTGCTTCCTCTTGCTTCTGAAATAATGCCTTGCTGTTCCATCATATCAATGAGGCGCGCAGCGCGATTGTACCCCATTCTGAAGCGTCTTTGCAGACTGGAAGTAGATGCACCGCCTTGGTCTAGCACAAACTCGCATGCTTCATAGAAAAGCTCATCTTCTTCATTTGAAGCAAAGCTCTGCTGCTTTTTCAACAAATCTTCTTGATCAAATAGGTATGTTGGCTTCATTTGCTTTTTGACATGATCTACAACGCGGTCAATTTCTTCATCTGAAACAAAGTTCCCTTGAATTCGAACGCTTTTAGAAGAGCCGTTTTCAAGAAGCAGCATATCACCTTTACCTAGTAGCTTCTCTGCTCCCCCTGTGTCGATAATTGTACGTGAATCAACTTGCGAAGAAACAGAAAATGCAATACGCGTTGGCACATTCGCTTTAATTAAGCCTGTAATCACATCTACGGAAGGACGCTGAGTTGCAAGCAATAAGTGAATGCCACATGCTCTTGCCTTTTGTGCAATACGGCAAATAGCTTCCTCTACTTCCCCAGGAGATACCATCATTAAGTCGGCAAGTTCATCAATAATAATAACTAGATATGGGAGCTCCCCGCTTTTTTCATTATGTTCTTTTACACGTTCGTTATATTTTGTAATATCACGTACGCCCGCATGTGCAAACAATTCATAACGGCGCTCCATTTCCCCTACTGCCCATTTTAAAGCTGTAGTAGCTGCTTTAGCATCCGTGATAACCGGGCTGACTAAATGCGGAATACCGTTGTAAGGAGCTAGCTCAACCATTTTAGGGTCAATTAACATAAGCTTGACTTCGTGCGGCGCAGCTTTATAAAGCAAGCTGACGATAATAGTATTAATACACACGCTTTTACCAGACCCTGTCGCTCCGGCAATCAAACCATGAGGCATTTTATTCAAGTCAGTCACAACCGGCGTTCCTGAAATATCTAACCCTAAAGCCACCGTTAAAGGAGAGTTATCTTTTCTAAAAGAAGGATGCCTCAAAATTTCACGAATTAACACCGGCTTACTTTGACGATTTGGCACTTCAATTCCAATCGTATTTTTCCCTGGAATTGGCGCTTCAATTCGGATATCACGCGCGGCTAGGCTCAGTTTAATATCATCTGTTAAATTCGTAATTTTGTTCACTTTCACACCGGGTTCAGGATGTACTTCAAATCTGGTCACGGTAGGACCTTGTGTGACGTTTACGACCTTAGCTCGAACGTTAAAGTTTTTTAATGTCATATCCAAAAGCTCACGCTGCTCATCCGCCCATTGATTATCTTCTTCAATAGCAGCTGGAGGAATGTTAAGCAAGTTCATTCCAGGAAATGCATAGGGAGAAGAAGCCTTTACATTTACAGGTTCTTCAGCTTTTAACGAAGCCTGAGGAATTGCTTCTTTGGTTTTTTCACCGTGAACTTCTTCTTGCCTACTTACTTCCGTTTTTTTTTGCAGAGCTTCTGTCTCCTGCCCTTGGTATGAACCTTGAGACGGCTGACTTTTTTCTCGAGCACTGTTATTCATCTTTGTGCGGTCTTTTTTCAGCATCATCACGTTAAAAGGTACTAATCGCTTACCGCGACCTCGTTCAGCATTTCCTGGCTGTTCTGCAGGTACAAGAGGTTCTACAGCTGACTCTTGCTGTACTTGTTCTTGTAACTCTTGACTTTCCTGCATACTGCTTTCTTCCTCTTTTATCACCGAATTTTCAAGCTCTTGGTGAACAACAGCCGATGCCGCTTCTGGTTGCCATTCATCAGCTGCGGGTTGCGATGAATTTAAACTTTCAGAATTCAGCTCATGTTCTGCTTCCATATGAACACTGTTTGCAGGCTCTTCTAGAATGACGTCACTTTCTTTCTCAGCAGCTGGAGCTTCTTCTTTCTTTCTAGGCTTTAGTGCTTCTACTTCTTCTGCTGCTTGTAAAAACACTTCGCTTCCGTCCATCAACGTTTCTACTTCTTCAGTCTCATTTCCTATCTCTTGTTGGAGAGAAACTGATGGTTCAGACGGGCGCCTTTCCTCTGAAGTTGGAACTTCTTCGGGCGCTGTCATACCTTTCGCTAAATCCCAGTCAAGAGTGCTCTCTTGTCCCACTAACGGTTCGACCGCGTGTGATTCTTCAAAAGTTGGCACCTCTTCCTGTTCTTTTACGGCTACTGAAGAACTTGGCTTTTCTTCAGGAAATGATAGCTTCTCTTTTTGATTTTCCTCATATTGCTTCCACTGAGCAAAACGCTGAGAAGACAGTTGCATCATTTCTTCTGTTTCTTGAATCGGTGCTTCTTCGGCTATAGGCTTAGAAACTGGTTTTCTTAACGGCTCTACAACAGCTGTATTCATCGCTCGTCGGTAAATTTCATCTTCAAACGCCGCTTTTGATAACTGTGTACTCGGAAGCTCATATTCTACTACTTCCTCATTTCCGTTTTGTACAACATTAGAAGGCCGCTTATTAAACCCATAGACAGGTGAAGGAATTTCAGTCGGACGAAACGGACGTTTTCTTACTTGCGGAACCGCTTCTTTCTTTTCAGATACCGTTTTTAACGGCTGAGATACTGACTTAGGCTGCGTTAGCGCCGACTTGCGAACAGGCTCTTGATAAAACGGAGCCTGTGCCTTTTTTGTTACAGGCCTTGGTTCATTTTTAGGCGCTGCTGCCTTTTTTGCTTCTCCCGTATCATCAATTAAAGGAAAACGAAACGTTCCTTTTGGATATTGATAAGCTACTTTTGTATGAACATCTTGCTGTTCTTCAGTGTAACTCCGCTTTTGCGTTCTGGCCGAGTGTGGAACAGAAGGTTTTGGCGCTGCTTTCATCACTGGCTTTTGATGAACTGACTGCATTTGTTTAGGCTTAGGAGCCTTCTTTTTAGGAATTGTTTTTTCTCTATTTAAAGGGTATTCTTCCGTTGTATTTCCATGTTCGTCTACAACAATTTCTTTCACTTCGTATCCTAGTAAATAATCCATTACTTTTCGTACAAAACCCATTTTTATCACTCTTTCTATCAGACTATCTTACTTCGTTTAGCCTCTTATACCGCAGTGCTGCGATATCTACAAAAAGCTATCCATGCATCCTTTATTTACCTTTGGCCTCAAAGTATTCTCTGAGATGGATATATATACTATCTTTTCATTTATCATTCTATCACGTATGCTTGAACTCTTACTATAAAATCTACTATTTTGCTTCCCTTATTTATACAGTAAAATTCCTCTTTGTAAAAATATTTTTTTGCGTCTAGTTAGCACTCATAATTAAACGCGAAAAAAGCCACTAGTATATACTAGTGGCTTTTAATTTTATCAAACCTTTTTAAGAATTGACAATTGCTTTTCAGCAACTGTAACGCTTTGAAATATACGTGTAAAAAAACATCATGCTTTTGCCCTATAAATCAGTATCGCACTCTGCTTTTATGCTTGAAAAGGTTGACCTACTTCATATTTGTCTTCAAGTACTAGAATTCCTTTTTCTTGAGGAGCGTTCGGAAGCGCCAGCTCTTTAGCAGAGCAAATCATACCTGAAGAAGGCACACCGCGCAGCTCTGCATCTTTAATGATCATGCCACTTGGCATAACCGCTCCTACTTTTGCTACCACGACTTTTTGACCTGCGTCTACATTTGGTGCTCCACACACAATTTGAAGTGTTTCTGTGCCAACATCTACTTTACAGATGTTCAGCTTATCTGCATTTGGATGCTTTTCTTTTTCTTGAACGTATCCCACTACAAATTTAGGAGATAAATCCACTTCAAGTTTACCTTCAAAACCGCTTTCGCTAAGTACACGATTTACTTCTTCGACCATTTCTTCTGTTAATTCAAGAGAACCATTTCCCTCTACTTTTAACTTAGAAGAAGCATGAAAGATGTTATAGCCAGCTGTTGTATTTGATTTTTGATCAAAGATACGCACAACGTCGCCTTTTGTTTCAAACGTGCGATTTTCAATTGCGATATCTTCTAGCTTGACGATTAATGTATCGCCGATACCTTCTTTATTATAAAAAAGATTCATAATTAGTCCCGTCCTTTACTGCGATTTTTTCCTAGAATAAAAATAGGTTCTAGCTCACCGTTTTCGTATAAAAATGAAAGAGCTGTGATGGGTACACGTCCACTTGCAAAAAAGCTCATGGTCATTTGCGCAAGAATATCATAACCCGTTTCGTTTTGAATATCAGCTAGAATCAGCACATCTTGATGAGGTACTGCTACAGCCATTGTGCCCGAAACACTAGAAGCAAAATCTTGCAAAAATGCCTCGTTAAGAATTCGACTTGCATCGTATCCATCGTTCTGATTTACAAAATAAAAGTCATTGCCTGCTACCGTATCTTTTTTATGTGAAATCGGCAAAGAGCGAAGATTAAATTTAGCCATTTCCCGCACTGCGGATAGATCTAAATTTTCCTTACGAATTAGTTTCTCATCTAATAGACGATATGTATTGCCTAAATCAAGCGCATAATAAATGCGTGTTTCAGCTGTATGTTCATCATAAATCAACGGCACGTCTTCATTCGATTTATCTGGAAAAGACGTTGAGCGAATAACTGGATAAATGCGCTTTTCTTTTCCCGTTACCTGCTGTTCATCGTTCATAACACGAAGAGCTTCTTTTATATAATATACCATTTCATCTAGAGCCGCTTCCTTTTTTTCTTCCCATTTTGCAATTAGCCCAGGTAAAGAAATGGTTACACCTTTTTTCGTTTCCTGATGTTCAACGCGCAGCGTATCTTTTTCACGATCAAATAAAAATGACCAATCTGCACCCGTTAATCGCTCTTCTAGTAGTTTTCTCATCTTTTGACTATTCATTTTCGCCATATTTACGCCTCCTTTTCTCATTTTTATGTATGAAGACTGATAGCTGTAAATCGCTATCAGTCTTCACTTGATTTATGCATTTAAGCCGTTAATAAACTCTTCAATTTCTTCTTTTGTTTTACGGTCTTTGCTGACAAAACGCCCTGTTTCTTCTCCGTTGCTGTAACCAACAAAGCTTGGAATTCCAAAGATGCTTAATTCTGCACAAAGATCGATAAAGTCATCGCGGTCGACATAGTGAAATGTATACTCACTATGATTCGCCTCAATTTCTGGAAGCACAGGCTCGATTACTCGGCAATCTGGGCACCAGTCTGCTGAAAACATCATGATATGCTTTCCTTCTTTAATGATTTCTTTGTATTGTTCAATTGTTTGCATTTTTTCCATTTTTCTTTCCTCCACTTTTTCTTTTACTTTCGTATTTAAACGGCTAAAGCCCTATACATTATTTAATCCTTCTACATCAAAACATAGTATATGAGTTGTTGCAACTATCATACACTGATGCTTTTCTATTATAAAGGGTTACAAAGAAATTTCCTATTGAACAGCTTGATTTGTCCTAAAATCAAGCTGTCCTTTTAGCATTAAAACAACCTGATAAAACATAGCGGTCCGATCTAAATTTCCATTGGTGAAAATACCGATTGCTCCTTCTTTTTTTCGGATATTCTTTTGGTTTGTATACACTTCCATAGCTTCGGCTAATTCTTTTTTATCATGACGAAGCATACCGGCTACCGCTTCAGGAAGCCGAATACGAGCCCCTCCACCTAAAATCGGTTCAAGGTCCTTAGAGGTAACAAGGCTTCCCCAATTGCAAAGGAATAAGCCATGAGGCGTTTCCTGCACCCCTCCTTCAAGCCCAATACCAATATCAGCACCTGTCTCTTTCACAGCAGCACGCGCGCGATTAACCGCTCCTTGGATGGTTTCTTCGTCAGAAAAAGGCTGTGGCGACACCCCGGACTGCACGGCTACCTCTACATATGTAAAAGTATCTCCAAATACTTTTTTTACTGCATTTACTTTTGTTGGATTTTTCGTTCCGATTGCAATTTTCATTTTTTTCTCCTGTCATTATGAAACAAAGCAACCGCAAAAGCAGCTGCTTTGTTCTTTTTTATCCGTTTTGCTTAATCGTATCGAGCGTTGTTTGGTCTGTAGAACGTACAAGTTTGACTAGTAATTCTTTTGCAGCTGCATAGTCATCTACATGAATCATAGAAGCATGAGTATGAATATAACGTGAACATACGCCGATGACCGCAGAAGGAACTCCATTATTAGAAGTATGAACGCGCCCTGCATCCGTACCTCCTGGAGAAACAAAGTATTGATAAGGGATGCTGTTTGTCTCAGCTGTATCTAAAATAAATTCTCTCATTCCTCTATGTGTGACCATCGTACGGTCAAAGATACGAAGTAATACGCCTTTTCCTAATTGTCCAAATGCATTTTTATCGCCTGATGTATCGTTAGCTGGACTAGCATCTAGTGCATAAAACAAATCCGGTTTAATCATATTCGCAGCTGATTGAGCACCGCGAAGTCCTACTTCTTCTTGCACAGTAGCTCCAGAATATAAGATATTTGGCAATTTTTCATTTTTTACTTCTTTTAATAATTCAATCGCAAGTCCGCACCCATAGCGGTTATCCCATGCTTTCGCCAGTATTTTCTTTTCATTTGCCATTGGCGTAAACGGACAAATCGGTACAATTTGATCGCCAGGACGAATGCCCATTTCTGCTACTTCCTGCTTACTATCTGCGCCCACATCAATCATCATATTTTTAATGGCCATTGGCTTGTTGCGCTGTGATTCGTCTAATAAATGAGGAGGGATAGAAGCAATTACGCCGGTGATAGGACCTTTTTTTGTAACAACATGGACGCGTTGAGCTAGCAGTACTTGACTCCACCATCCTCCTAGAGTTTGAAAACGAAGCATTCCTTTATCTGTTACAGACGTAACCATAAATCCTACTTCGTCCATATGTCCCGCTACCATTACTTTAGGACCTTTTTCTTCATTATAGCGAACGCCGAATAAACTTCCTAACCCATCTTGAATGACTTCATCTACAAGGGGTTCAATTTGCGAGCGCATAAATGAACGTACTTGATGTTCGTTTCCAGCGGCACCTGGTAACTCCGTTAATGTTTTAAATAGAGATAGCGTTTCATTGTTCATATATACTCTCCTTTATGTATCATTTTCTTTATTGTATCGAAAACCGGAAATAGTTGCTAGTTCCGTCCTTCTCTTCTACAACTCAACTTAACAAAGCATTCGACAATTTGATATAATGATGAAAACATATCCTTAAAAAGCAGGTGAATAACGTGAAATGGACTCAACTAATAGCAGGAGCTGCAGTCGGATTTGCAAGCGCTTATATTCTTCAAAAAAGAAAGTCGTCAATTTCATCATCGGAAGCCCTTACGATTGTTAAAAGCGCTTTTAAACAAAATGGGGCAATCGATGGCTCATGGATTGAAACAACGACTAAAGTCATTCAAAAACATGGTCTCTCTTTTTATGGTTATACAGGTGGAATTATCAGAACACGTGATGCAAAACAGGAACATTACGAGTTTTTCATTGATAAAAAAAGCGGTTCTATTATTGAATTGACGCTGAATGCACCCGTTTAATTTCGTCAACTATTTCTCCTTTGTTATCCCATTTTACAGCTCGATAAAAAGCATCATGATAAAAACTTAGCCAAGCTTGATTCTCATAGGCATAAGCTAGCCACTGCTGCTTTTGTTCAATCGAAGTCATTGGATAATCATCATATGCCATTACCCATAAGACATTTTGATGTGCATGTGTTGGCAAAAGATCGCCCATGTGCACTAAGATGTCATTGTTTCCTTTTAATACAACTACAGCATGACCATCGCTGTGACCGCCGGTATGATGAACCGTTACTCCAGGCACAATTTCATCTTTATCGCTAAATGTTATTACTTGATGCTGAATAAATTCCCAATTTTGTTTCCAATACGTATTTTTAGAACGTATATTAGGATTTCTCATTTCATTCCACTCGATCTCACTAACAAAGATTTCTGCATTTGGAAAAGAAGGGGAAAAATGTCCGTTGCTGCATTTTGTTAAGCCTGACACATGATCAAAGTGAAGATGCGTCATAATGACATGAGTAATATCTTCGCACGTAAATCCTAACTTTTGTAAATCTTCAGCAATAAATGACTCTTCTGTTACACCAAAATGACGCTTTTTTTTCTCATCCAACATACCATTCCCTATACCTGCATCAATTAACATGAGGTGTTTTTCAGTTTGAACGAGTAAAGGATCAGTCCTCATTGGAATTCGATTTCCTTCTGAGATAGGATATTTTTTTGTCCAAAGCTCTTTTGGAACAACACCAAACATTGCTCCTCCGTCTAAATGATTATTCCCTCCACGAAGCCATGTCACTTTTAATTCGCCTATTGTTAACGTTTCCATTTTACACCTCCATTATATTCCTTTTTATTTTATCACTATCTCCTTCTCTTTTTGAACAAAAAAAGACTGAGGGACTCAGTCTTTTTCGTTCAGATATTTTACTTCACAGCGGTAAATACGGCTACCTTTTTGTGAAAATTTTTCTTCATATTCCGTCATAACATTGCCTTCAAAATCGCTTTTATGCAAATCTAAGCTAATGTATTTGAGAAGAAGCCCATATTCTGAAAAGCTTGTCAATGAATATTCAAATAGCCCTTGATTATCTGTTTTAAAGTGAATTTCTCCACCATCAACCAGCAGGTTTTCATACATACTTAAGAACGTTTTGTATGTTAAACGGCGTTTGGCATGTCTCTTTTTTGGCCATGGATCAGAGAAATTGAGATAAACGCGATCCACGTCATTTTTTGCAAAAAACTCACTAAGGTGGTTAGCATCTACATTCAACAGCTTTAAATTTGGAAGCTCTTCTTCAATCAATCGTTCTAGAGCACTTAAGATGACACTTTCATACATTTCAACTCCAATATAGTTGATATGCGGATTTTGTTTAGCCATCCCTAATAAAAATTGGCCTTTTCCTGTTCCTACTTCAATATGAAGAGGATTTTCGTTTCCAAAAACCTCTTTCCAGTTCCCTTTATACTCTGCTGGGTTTGGAACCACGTATTGGGGATTTTCAGCAATTTTATCTTTTGCCCAAGGTTTGTTTCGTAATCTCATGTTGCACCTCTTTAATGTATTTTGACGCATTGAAAATGTCGGTTATTCGAAACAACCGACATTCTCATGCATAATTGTGTTTAGATAGAAAAAAATAAGAGCATCATACGAGAAAGGATGATGCTTAATGCCTTTAAATGCCGAACACCAAATGAATATATTAAAAGATATTTTATCTAATCATCAAAGTGATTGCTGCGGAACGGTTGCGGAATGTGAACAGGTTGAACGTTTAATTCAATCAATGTTAGCAAAAGGATCCGCTAGCACAGACGTACAAGCAACACTACAAAACGTGTATAAATACACGCAAGATGCAAAAAGTGCTGCTCATTTAGACGAACATATTCAAACCAATCAACAAAATTTATCACAATGGGTCCAAGAACTATCTACCTTGTCATAATCTTTGCTACTGTGCTTGAATGTCGTTAACGAGCAACATTCGAAGATATTCAAGCCAGTAGTTCATTTCAGAATGTTCATTTTTCGAACGATGCCATTCAATGAATAAAATGGTTTGACTTATCACATACCACTTCATTCTCTTTTTCAAGTTCTCGGTTAGTTCAACTCCATAATGCTCAAGCCATTCTTCCCACTGAGATGGATTGATGTACCAATAAAGCAATAAACCTAAATCAATAGCAGGATCTGCAATCATCGCTCCGTCCCAGTCGATTAAATATAGCTGCGTATTCTCTCCAAGCATCCAGTTATTGTGGTTCACATCACAGTGACACACAACATATTTATCTGTCTGAACGGACGGAAGCTCTGCTTGTAAATAACTGATTCCCTGCTCTACAATACTTTCTTTTTGAAGTCGCTCGTCCACATTCTCTACAATATCGGCTAGCACGTCTTCGGGAAGAAGCGGTGTTTTCCCCAACCTTTTCAACATATCTAATAACTCGTTTGAATGATGAATTTTACTAAGCAATTCTGTCACTCGACTCGAATTCATATCTTTTGGTTTTAATTCTCGACCATCTAGCCAGTGCTGAGCTGTGATCACATCTCCATTTTCCATTCGTCTTGTCCACACGAGCTTCGGTACGATTCCTTCAGCTGACAATACTGCTAAAAAAGGTGATGAATTACGCTTTAAAAAAAGCTTTCGGTCTTGAAATTTTGCAAAATAAGCTTCTCCTGTCGCTCCGCCAGCAGGAGTAATTTCCCATTCGCTTCCTAATATATCTTCCAACCAATTCACCTTCAATTTCAACACACACATTTCGTTTAAAAATTTCACTCAATAAAGCAATCTATTAAGACATCATGACGTTATTTTCTTAGTAAATAAAAAAGACGGCTATTGAGGATATGTATCAATAGCCATCCTTTATAAATATTATCTCCATCATACTTTTTTCGTCAAGTGGTTGAAGACAATAATTACGTTTGAAATAAAATAAGAATGCTAAGCTTTGAAACGTTTATAGTATTATCCTCTATAGTAGGATACCCATTTTTATATACTTTACAATGATCAAGTGCTATTTTCCATGGTCCTTCTGGCAAAACTACTTTTTCTTCCATTAGGCCTTGATTAAAAAACACAATAATATTCTTCCACGGACCGTAAGCCAATACGTTTGATAAGCAATAGCCAATAACGGATTGCGGCGTATTTAGGAAAGAAACATGCTGCCTAATCGCTGAAGCATCTCCCAAGCGAAATGCACCGTGCTGTTTGCGAATACGAATCAGCTCTTGAACCCAATTCACATCAGGAGAAAATTTGATCCTTCGATTCCAATCAAGTGCATTAATATCATCGGGTGAATTATAGCTGTTCTCTACACCTTGTTTAGTGCGATAAAACTCTTGACCACTATGAAGAAACGGTATGCCTTGCGAAAGAAGTACAATAGCAGTAGCAAGGCGGTGACGACTTCTACGAATGTCTTCGTCTTCTTCTCCATTTGAATTCGTTAACTTATCCCACAGCGTATGATTATCATGTGATTCAACGTAATTAACTGATTGTGCTGGATTTATAAATAAAGCCCGGCTGTCTTCTTTATCCAGAATGCTCCCCGCTATCACAGATTGCACGGTCTCTTTTTGATAAATATTTCCGCTGATAAAACCTTTTTCATATACATCAAACGTGCTTCCTTTTACAGAATCTCGAAAGCGATCATTAAAATAGCCGATTTGAGGCGTTTGGCGGGCATTCGCCATAATTGCTTTTTGATTATAGGGGAGAGGAGTATTTAAATCCCAGCCTTCGCCAAACACCAAAATAGTAGAATCAATTTCATTTATTTTTTCCCGAATGATGTTCATCGTTTCTATATCTAAAATCCCCATGAGGTCAAAGCGAAGCCCATCAACGTCGTACTCTTTTATCCAAAACAATACTGAATCGATAATAAACTTTTGCGCCATTTTCCGTTCAGAAGCAAAATCATTTCCTACTCCCGTCCCGTTCGAAGGCATCCCAAACTCATCATGTCGAAAATAATAGCCCGGAACAATTTTTTCAAAAGGTGATTGCTCTCGTACAAATACGTGATTATAAACTACATCTATAATAACACGGAATCCCTGTTGATGAAGTGTTGATATTAATTGTTTCACTTCAGCAATACGAGTGGCAGGATTTGAAGGGTCAGCGGAGTAGCTTCCTTCTGGTACATTAAACAACAATGGATTATACCCCCAATTATAAGAAGCATGAGGGTTTAATTCATCTACTCCGCCAAAGTCGTTAATAGGAAGAAATTCAAGGTGGGTCACTCCTAGCTCTTTTAAATAATGAAGACCTGTTGTTTTGCCTGGCTGCCCGCTTGATTCAGTAACAGCTAGGTATGTGCCCTTTTTTTCTATCCCGCTTGAAGGATGAATAGAAAAGTCGCGAACGTGCATTTCGTAAATAACGGCATCCGTTGACTGAAGGAAAGGTGGCTTTTCATGGGGATAAACATAGGCTGTATGAAGATTTATCAGAACTCCGTATTCACTATTTGCTGTAGCTGCAACGGTATAAGGATC
>NZ_JBFULJ010000016.1:0-34675 GCF_056400385.1 Priestia sp. P5_B4 | reverse complement strand
CTAATCAAACAGTTTGATTAGTGGTTCGTTTTTCACTTCGGCTAAACTACTTTTGTTCCAGCCTCTTTTTACCTTATTTACTTTCTTGTGCTTTGTTTTTTGCAGCAGCGTTAACTTGCTCATCTGCATGGTAAGAAGAACGTACAAGAGGACCTGCTTCGACATGGCTGAATCCTTTTGATAATGCAATTTCTTTTAGCTCTTCAAACTCATTTGGATGGTAATATTTTTGAACTTTTATGTGCTTTTTAGTTGGCTGTAGATATTGGCCTAGCGTCATAATATCTACATTATTCGCACGCAAATCATCCATCGTTTCAATAATTTCTTCTTTTGTTTCTCCTAGACCAAGCATGATACTTGATTTTGTAGGGATATCCGGCTGCATTTCTTTTGCACGGCGAAGGAACTCAAGAGAACGCTCATATTTAGCACGAGCACGAACACGAGGCGTAAGGCTGCGTACTGTTTCAATATTATGGTTTAAAATATCAGGACGTGCGTCCATTACAATACGTAAGTTCTCTTCTACACCGCCCATATCAGAAGGCAATACTTCAATTGTTGTGAATGGATTTTTACGACGAATCGCACGAATTGTTTCAGCTAATACGCTTGCTCCTCCGTCTTTTAAATCATCGCGAGCTACTACTGTAATAACCGCATGTTTTAAGTTCATCAGCTGAACAGAATCTGCTACGCGTTCTGGCTCTTCTAAATCTAATTCTGTTGGTAAACCTGTCTTAACCGCGCAAAAACGACAGGCACGTGTACATACTTCTCCCAAAATCATAAAAGTTGCCGTACGACGAACAGCCCAACACTCATGAATATTCGGACATCTTGCTTCTTCACAAACTGTATGAAGGTTTTTTTCACGCATCATTTTCTTTAAGCCTGTGTAATTTTCGTTTGTGTTTAGCTTAATCTTCAGCCACTCGGGTTTGCGGACATGCTCTTCTTTTGTTGCCATATTATCAACTCCACCAATCTAGAAAATGTCTATAACCTATATGCTTAATTTTAACTACATATTAAAAACATAACTATATGTCACTTTATCATAAAAAAGTGAGATTCGACAAGTTGTCTGCTCTTTATTTTCCTGAGTTTTCTTCTATTTTCCATCCGAATGTGTGCGTTTTCATCCTCCGTATAATTTCCATTTATCTGCTGAATAAAATTCTTTAAAAAAGTTTTGGAGCGATTTCCATTAATTAATATTTATGAAATCTTTTTTCTCGCTGCAAACTAGTGTTACACACTATTTTTAGAAAGGGGGAAACACGATGCGCAAAACGATTATCTTACTTTTTATGTTCATGTCTATATTCACAGGATGGCACCACGTAACAGCTGAATCTTCAGCAGATCAAGAAAAAATGCTTATTCAAAAGAGATTAGAGCTATATAAACAAATGGAAGCCGCTACTACAATTCCTTGGTATTACTTTGCTGGGATTGATCAGTATGAACGAAATATTCGACGCTCTCATAAAGATATTCCAAGAGAAAAAGGTGCGATCGCCATTTATTATCCTCCAGAAAAATGGTCAGGTTCTCTAAATCCAAATTTGGAAGATACAAACCCACTCACTATTTCTCTGCTCGGGGGAATAGGTAAAGATGGGAATGGAGACAAAAAAGCAGACCAATTTAATGATGAAGATATGCTTTTTACCATGGCAGATTATATTCGGACGTTCGGGGTATCCGAAGACTATATTAAAATTGCGCTTTGGAACTATTATCACCGGGCTAAAGCGGTTGATATTATTTTAGGGAATGCTAAAATTTTTCGCCATTACGGGCGCATTGATTTAAAAGGTTCTTCATTTCCTGTGCCTCTCCGTGCGAACTACAGTTATCGCAGTACATGGGGAGATGCGCGCGGCTGGGGTGGAAAACGAATCCATGAAGGAACAGACATTTTTGCAGATTACGGAGTTCCAGTAAAATCCCCTTGCTATGGCATTATTGAGCTTAAAGGATGGAATAAATATGGAGGCTGGCGAATCGGTATTCGTGACCTTCATAATAACTATCATTATTTAGCCCATTTAAGCGGGTTTGCAAAAAATTTAAAAGTAGGGCAAATTGTAGAACCAGGAACACTCATTGGTGGAGTAGGAAGTTCCGGTTATGGACCTCCTGGAACTTCTGGGAAATTCCCTCCTCACTTGCATTATGGAATGTATAAAGATAACGGCAAAAATGAGTGGTCGTTTGACCCATATCCTCAGTTAAGAACGTGGGAAAGAAATGATCGTTTAGAACTAAAGAAAAAATAAAAAAACAGGAAGCCGACGCTTCCTGTTTTTTTATCCTGACGCTTTGCTTTCTTTTGCTTTTTTCACAGCATGAGCAATACTCGCGGCCAAGCCGCCCCATATGATGACCATTCCTACAACCATCATTGTAATTGAACTTCCATCCATTATTTAGAAACCCCCTTCTCTTTAACTGACAAACGGATCGTCCCATCTTTCCATCGTGCAAAAGAGAAAACAATTCCTAAAATAACAGCCAGAGCTGCCACGCCCCAACCAAAAGGACCTACAAAAGTCGTTGCATACTGCTCGTAATTTTCCGAAATATTTTTCCGGAAGTTATCAAACATCATATACCCAAGTACAAGTGGTGTAACGACTCCTAAACATATCTTCCACCATGATCCGATTCGGATATCAGAGACTTCATTTGCATGCTGCTGAAGGCTGCTCAACTTTTTAAATACCCAAGCAACTAATACAACTTCTACTAAGCCTGCTAAAGCAACTCCGAAGTTATTAATGAAATAGTCGACCACATCTAAGAAATAAAGTCCGCCTTGTGTTGCAAATAACAGCGAGCAAATTGAAGCGATTCCTCCGCCTATTAATACAGATTTTGTACGTGAGATAGTAAATTTATCTTGAATGCCTGCTACAAAGGTTTCAATAATTGAAATAAGCGACGTTAACCCTGCTAATGTTAAGGAAGCAAAGAATAACATTCCAAACAGCTGTTTAAAGGCCGGAAATTCATTAATAATTTGCGGGAAAACAACAAAGGCTAGTCCTACCCCTCCCTGAACCACCTTATCGATTGGGATACCTTGCTGAGTAGCCATAAAACCAAGTGCGCTAAACACACCGATTCCTGCTAGTAATTCAAAAGCGGAATTACCGAATCCAGTAATAAACGCATTATTAGTTAAATCAGATTTTTTTGGAAGGTAACTGGAATAAGTGATCATAATAGCAAAACCAACAGATAAACTAAAGAAAATCTGACCATATGCCGCAATCCAAACCTTTCCATCTCCAATTGCGCTCCAGTTTGGTTTAAAGAAAGCGTGCAGACCTTCCATTGCTCCGTCCAATGTTACTGCTCGAATAACGATGATTAAAAATAGAACAATTAGTGTTGGTAAAAAGATTTTGTTTGCCGCTTCAATTCCTTTTTTGATTCCTTTTAATAACACACCTAACGTGACAATCCATACAAGTACAAGCGGAATTAAAACATGTAATACGATGCTTCCTGTTTGTCCTGGTGCTTCAGCTAACTTTAAGTAATCTCCATATAGAAACGCTTCCGTATCCTTTCCCCAGCTTAACTTAAATGAAAAGATAAAATACGACATCGCCCACGCGATAATGACGGAATAGTAAACTGAAATAAAAAAGGAAATAGCTACTTGCCACCAGCCTAGCCACTCAGCCTTTGGACTTAGTCTCGCTAATGATAAAGGAGAAGAACCTTTATATTTATGACCTATAGCAAACTCCATGATTAAAATAGGAATTCCTGCCGTCAACAAAGCAAATAAATAGGGAAGAAAAAATGCTCCTCCTCCGTTTTCATATGCAGTAGCTGGAAACCTCCATATATTCCCTAGTCCAATTGCTGAACCTGCTGCTGCTAAAATAAACCCTGCTCTTGATCCCCACTGCGGCCTATTTTCCACTGTAATTCCCCCTCTTGTTCTCTCCCTACTCTCTTTTTATCGTAGATCAGCGAGAATTTTTATAATTTTTAGATTATTCTTTCTATAACTTCCTATCTCAAATTATAGAAGGGAGAAGATAGTATGTCAAAATATTTTTTATAGAAAATTCAGACAAATGTTCTAATGAATAAAAGCAAGTATGAAAGTCTTTTTGAACTTCCGCACCTGCTTTTTTAATAATACTTTATCACGTTAATATAATATTGTTAATTTTTCTTCGGAAGTTCAATCGCCGGAGAAGACGAGTTTCCACCGTTAAAATAGTCAGGAACGTTTCCAGGAATAACGGTGCCTCCGACCGGGATTGTAGCCGTAACGGTTGTTTTTTTAGTTGCAAATGGGATAATGATTTGCATGTTTACTTTTACTTTGATAGATACTTCAAGAAACGCATTATTTATTCCATACTCTTCGATTTTTCGCACTACGTCTGTTTGAACGTCACCAATAGCATGAAATTTAACCGGAATCAGCGGACCTAGATTTCCAAGCAGCGCATTATTAGTCGCTTGCCCAAGCGGAACTTGGTATACAATTCCTTGATTCCGCAACTTTTCACTTTTTTCAATACGAATATCTGTTGGAAGTTCAAGTGCATCTAAATTCCCTTTCTCTGCTTCTTTTAAGTTAGCCTGGACAAATGACGTAGTTTGAGCTCTGACCCGATTTACAAGCGCTGTGTCAATTTTGGCTACTTGACCGTTAGGTGTGGATTCCACTTTAATGACATCTACGTCCAGTTGATCAAGTACCTGTTTATTCACCGCTTTATTAATAACTAAAGTTGCAATCTCTTTTGTTTGTGCTTCAGCATATTTCATTAACGTCGGTTCAATCCCTCTATTAATTAGCCATAATCCTACCCCTGTGGAAAGCATAAAAAAAAGAAAGGTGAGCAACAGAACGTAGCGAAAAGGAAGCGGGCCTTTTCTTGTTAATTTCCGACGAAGTTTAACCAAAAAAAATCCCTCCTTACAAGCTATATGTATGCATGTATAAGGAGGTTCACGCTTCTTTTAAAAAGTTTTATCTTAAATTTCCCACTATATTAAAGCATTTTCAATAAAGCATCTTTACCAATTGTCCCTTTAAAAATCCCTCTTTTTTCAGCTTCAAGCGTTACAGATTCAAGAGGCGCTTCAAGAAGCTGCTCAATTGTACGTACACCTACAGCTCTTCCAGCTATTATTTGACGATCAGCTAATTTATCATTTAATAGACCTACGTCTAGTGCTCCGCACATAATGTACCCTTTATCTGATGAGATTGTTAACAGAGTTGTTTTTGGCAGCAATACGGTAACTGCATTAAACGTATGACCTTCAATTACGATAGGCGCTAAGGTAATCATAGTAACTCACTCCTTTCTTAATCAATTTATGATTTTGAAAGAAAAAAGTGAGGTTTTACATATACTTTTCTACCTATTTGACGTTTATATTCCTTCTTCCTTATTTATATAAACTTTTATAGGACTCAGTTCTAAAATTCATTAAAAAAATCTAATTGTTTAGGAGCTAAATTCTCATATTCAATATTTAATAAACTCATGAGCTGTTTGGCATTATGTACAGCATCTCCGCCCGAGTTATTATTAAATAACAGGTAAATGTCCTTCGTTTGTTTTTGTAGCTTTTCAAGCCGTTCTTTCCACTCTAGGAGCTCTTTTTCATTGTAACGATACAAAAACCTTACTGCTCGCCAATTGCCTTCTGCGGGCTTATTCCAACCGTGTACGTTTCGTCCGTGAAAACGGATAAGTGTTTTCTGTTTATCTGTAGCATGAATCACAATAGGAATAGAGCCTTCTCCTGCCTGCGGTTCATCACAAATACCGTGAATCCACTTCTCTTGTTCCATAAACGTCAGCGTTTTATCGTAGAAAAATGGCTTAAACCAAGATTGATTTCGAAACTCAAGCGCTACTGGCAAATCGCCAAACTTCTCGCGGCTATATCTCAAATAGGCTACATTTTCTTTTGTACAGTCAAACCAGGGCGGCATTTGAAATAAAATCATACCAAGCTTATTCGATGTTACGTAAGGCTTCACTGATTCTAAAAACGCATGAAACATTTCTTCTTTGCTATCAAACGGATTTCCTTCTCTCATATGGCCTGTCATACCTTGATAGGCTTTTACCACAAAACGAAAAGATTCCGGTGTATCGTTCACCCATTTTTCTACATTTGATGTTGGTTGAATTGCATAAAAAGATGAATCGACTTCAACAATTGGAAAATGGCCTGCATATACGGCAAGCTTGTCTCTTGATGAAACCCCCGCTTCATATAATGAATCATGATCTCCCCAGCCTGTAACTCCAATATAAATCATGCCACTCCTCCTCTATGTTCTTAGCTTCGCTTTTCTTTATTTTAATACAAACGATACAAAAAAACTCGTTTGCATAAACAGCAAACGAGTTTTGATCTATTATTAACCGATTGAACCTTCCATTTCAAATTTGATTAGACGGTTCATTTCTACTGCATATTCCATTGGAAGCTCTTTTGTAAATGGCTCAATAAAGCCCATTACAATCATTTCTGTTGCTTCTTCTTCAGAAATACCGCGGCTCATTAGATAGAATAATTGTTCTTCAGATACTTTCGATACCTTCGCTTCATGCTCAAGTGAGATGTTGTCATTTAAAATCTCATTGTACGGAATTGTATCAGAAGTTGATTGATTATCCATAATCAGCGTATCACACTCAATGTTCGCACGTGCACCTTCTGCTTTACGGCCGAAGTGTACGATACCGCGGTATGTTACTTTACCGCCTTGTTTTGAAATTGATTTTGATACGATCGTTGAAGATGTGTTCGGTGCTAAGTGAATCATTTTTGCACCAGCATCTTGGTGCTGTCCTTTACCAGCAAGGGCAATAGATAATGTCATACCACGTGCACCTTCACCTTTTAAGATAACAGCTGGATATTTCATTGTTAACTTAGAACCGATGTTTCCATCAATCCATTCCATTGTTGCGTTTGCTTCACAAACCGCGCGTTTTGTTACAAGGTTGTATACGTTGTTCGCCCAGTTTTGAATTGTTGTATAGCGGCAATACGCATCTTTTTTGATGATGATCTCTACAACGGCACTGTGAAGAGAGTTTGTTGTATAAACAGGTGCTGTACAGCCCTCTACATAGTGAACGTGTGAGCCTTCATCAGCAATAATTAACGTACGCTCAAACTGTCCCATATTTTCAGAGTTAATACGGAAATAAGCTTGTAATGGTGTATCTACTTTTACACCTTTTGGTACGTAAATGAATGATCCACCAGACCAAACCGCCGAGTTAAGTGCAGAGAATTTGTTATCCGTTGGCGGGATAACTTTTCCAAAATGCTCACGGAAAATATCTTCGTTTTCTTTTAGCGCCGTATCCGTATCTTTAAATACGATACCTTGTGCTTCAAGATCTTCTTTCATATTGTGATAAACAACTTCAGATTCGTACTGAGCTGATACACCCGCAAGATACTTTTGCTCTGCTTCAGGAATACCTAGTTTATCAAACGTTTGTTTAATTTCTTCAGGAACTTCATCCCAAGAGCGTTCAGACTTCTCAGATGGTTTTACGTAGTACGTAATTTCATCAAAGTCTAAGCTTGCCATGTCTCCGCCCCACTGTGGCATTGGCATGTTGTAGAAGTGCTCTAGAGATTTCAAACGGAAGTCAAGCATCCATTGTGGTTCCTCTTTCATACGAGAAATTTCTTCTACGATTTCTTTCGTTAAACCGCGTTTTGAGCGGAAAATTGATACGTCTTTATCGGAAAATCCATATTTATAATCGCCGATTTCTGGCATTTTTTTAGCCATCTTTTATTACCCCCTACTTGATAGGATTGGGAATGAATGAAGGTCTTATTTTTGTTCGTTAAGACCTTTTTCCATCGCTTTCCACGCTAGTGTTGCACATTTAATACGCGCAGGAAATTTTGCTACACCTTGAAGTGCTTCAATATCTCCTAAATCTATACTATCATCATACTCTTTACCTTGCATCATGTCAGAGAAGATATGGGCCATTTTAAACGCTTTGTCTACTTCTTGACCTTTAATTGCTTGTGTCATCATTGAAGCTGATGACATTGAAATTGAACATCCTTCGCCTTCGAACTTTGCATCCACCACTTTGCCGTCCTCTACTTTTAAAGAAAGTTCAATGCGGTCTCCACACGTCGGGTTATTCATATGAATGTTCACAGTATCTTCATTCAACGTTCCACGATTACGCGGATTTTTATAATGGTCCATAATTACTTGACGATAGAGAGTATCTAAATTATTAAAAGCCATTTGTAAAATACTCCTTCGTTTTTATTAATGATGACACCAATTTATCTACTTCTTCTTCCGTGTTATACAAATAGAAGCTTGCACGTGCAGTAGAAGATACGTTTAAATATTTCATCAGCGGCTGCGCACAGTGATGACCTGCACGAATCGCAATTCCATCAGCGTCTACTACTGTTGCAACGTCGTGCGGATGCACATCTTCAATATTAAACGTCACAACACCCGCTCGCTCTTTCGGTCCGTAAATCGTAATTCCATCTACTTGCGATAAGCGATCCAGTGCATACTGCGCTAACTTGTGCTCATGTGCTTGAATATTATCTAAACCAACTTCTTCTAAGAAATCAATCGCTGCACCTAAACCAATTGCACCTGCAATGATTGGCGTACCTCCTTCAAATTTCCAAGGAAGCTCTTTCCACGTTGATTCGTATAGGTTTACGAAGTCAATCATTTCGCCGCCAAACTCGATTGGTTCCATTTTTTCAAGAAGCTCTTTCTTTCCATAAAGAGCGCCAATTCCAGTCGGTCCGCCCATTTTATGTCCAGAGAAAGCAAAGAAATCACAGTCTAAATCTTGTACATCCACCTTCATATGAGGCGTACTTTGCGCACCATCCACAACCATTACTGCACCGTTAGCATGTGCAATTTCTGCAATCTCTTTTACTGGGTTAATCGTGCCCAATACGTTAGATACTTGCATAATCGATACAATTTTGGTGTTGGATGTAATCGTGCTTTTTACCTCTTCTAGTGAAAGTGCATGATCTTCTGTTAATGAAATATATTTTAACGTTGCACCTGTTTCCTTGGCAACTTGCTGCCAAGGAATGATGTTGCTGTGATGCTCCATATAAGTAATCACAATTTCATCACCAGGTTTGAGATTAGCACGGCCATAGCTTGCAGCTACTGTATTAAGAGCTGTCGTTGTACCGCGCGTAAAGATAATCTCTTCCGTTGATTTTGCATTAATAAACTTACGAACCTTTTCACGAGCGCCTTCGTATCCGTCTGTTGCTCTTGTACCAAGCGTGTGAACACCTCGGTGTACGTTTGAGTTATATTCTTTATAATACTTCTCAATTGCTTCAATTACAGCAAGCGGCTTTTGTGAAGTTGCTGCACTGTCTAAATAAACGAGCGGGCTGCCATTTACCTCTTGGTCTAAAATAGGAAATTGTTTACGAATATCAGAGATATTCATTATCGAACTTTCCTTTCAATTAAATCTGTTAATTGCTTTTTAACCGTTTCGATTGGCAACTCGTTTACAACTGGTGCTAAGAACCCGTGGATAACTAGACGTTCTGCTTCTGTTTGCGGAATACCGCGGCTCATTAAGTAGTAAAGCTGAATTGGATCTACGCGTCCAACAGATGCAGCGTGTCCTGCTGTTACATCGTCTTCATCAATTAGAAGAATTGGGTTTGCGTCTCCACGTGCTTTTTCACTTAACATTAACACACGAGATTCTTGCTCAGCGTTTGATTTAGACGCACCGTGTTCAATTTTACCGATACCGTTAAAGATTGAAGACGCGCTTTCTTTCATAACGCCGTGTTTTAAAATGTAGCCTTCAGAATGTTTTCCAAAATGTACGATACTTGTTGTTAAGTTTTGAGACTGTTCTCCACGTCCAACTGTTACCGTTTTTGTATCTCCATATGAACCGTCGCCCATTAGATACGTTGTATTTTCTGAAACTGTATTTCCTTCACTCATTAAGCCTAAAGCCCACTCAATGCGACCATCTTTGCCCGCTACGCCGCGGCGGTTCACATAAGTAGTTGTGCCTTTAGCTAAGTAGTCAACAGCCCCAAATGTTACTTTTGCATTGCTGTTAGCAAATACTTCCGTCACGATATTGACAACACCTTTTGACTCTTCAGCAGTAGCAATGTAGTTTTCTACATATGTTACTGAGCTGTTGTCTTCAGCTACAACAATCACATGGTTGAATAAAGCAGCTTCTTCATCTTCACGGACAAATACAGCTTGAAGCGGCTCTTGTACTTCTACATTTTTAGGAACGTACACGAATACACCGCCGTTTAATAACGCTGCGTTTAATGCAGTTAAACGGTGCTCATCTACTTTAACTCCGTCTTTCATGAAGTACTTCTCGACAAGGTCGCTATGCTCTTTAGCAGCTGTTTGAATATCTGTAAAGATAACGCCTTGAGACTTTAGCTCTTCTGTTAATGTTGAATATGCAGCTGTTTGGTCACGCTGAACATATAGATTTTTAACAGCTTCTGTATCAATCAATGCTTTAACCACTTCTGGAAGCTCGTCTACAGATGAGATTGTGCTTGCCTGTGAAGTGTGCTTGTCAAATGCAGTAAAGTTCCATTTCGAAATGTTTGTTTTATCTGGCTTTGGAAGTGCAAGATCTTCTGCTTTCGCAAGAGCTTGTAAGCGAAGATCTAGCAGCCAACTTGGTTCATTAGCTTCTTTTGAAAAGCTGCTGATGTACTCTTGATCAAATGGTAATTTCGTATCAATAGTCATAGAGATCCTCCTAACTCTTAAGCTTCTTGCTCTACAGTTTCGTCTTCAATACCTAATTCTTGTTTGATCCAGTCATAACCTTCTGCCTCTAGACGCTGTGCTAATTCTGGTCCGCCTGATTTCACAACGCGACCTTGCATCATAACGTGAACTTTATCTGGTGTAATGTAGTTTAGTAAACGTTGGTAGTGAGTAATCATTAAGCAACCAAACTCGCTGCCGCGCAGTTCATTAATACCTTTTGATACAACTTTTAACGCATCGATATCTAAACCAGAGTCGATTTCATCTAAAATTKCAATTCCTGGTTGAAGCATCATTAATTGCAGAATTTCATTACGTTTCTTCTCACCGCCAGAGAAACCTTCGTTTAGGTAACGCTGAGCCATGTCTTGATCCATCTCTAAGAAATCCATGTTTTTGTCTAATTGACGGATGAATTTCATTAGTGAAATTTCTTCGCCTTCTTCACGACGAGCATTAATTGCTGAACGTAAGAAGTCAGCATTTGTTACCCCGCTGATTTCACTTGGATATTGCATAGCTAGGAATAGACCTGCACGAGCGCGCTCATCTACTTCCATCTCAAGTACATCTTCGCCGTCTAGCGTGATGCTTCCTTGTGTAACCTCGTATTTAGGATGTCCCATGATTGCTGAAGATAATGTTGATTTACCAGTACCGTTTGGTCCCATGATTGCATGGATTTCGCCGCCCTTAACTTCTAAATTAACACCTTTTAAAATTTCTTTACCTTCAATTGCAACATGAAGATCTTTAATTGTTAAAGTTGACCCTGCCATATTAAAACCTCCAGTTATAGACGTATATAGTAAAAAACGATATACCTATATCTTTTTAATTATTCTCATTTTATTCTCATTACAATCTTATAACAAATGAAAACTTATAGCAACCTTTTGACCCAAAAGGTTTTAAACCATTATGTACATTTTTCAAGACTAAATCCACTCATAAAAAAGTTGCCTTAAAAGACTCCATAGAGCCTTCTAAGACAAGCTTTTTTACCCTCTTTATTTACTTAGTGCGTGTGGCTAGTCAGTTCTGAAATACACTCTTGGACAAGCGTAACGGACTGACTCATCGCTGCGCCTCCGCCAAATGCTGCTGACACTCCGCATGCTTCTAAAATTTCTTGTTCAGTTGCACCTTGATCAATGCAGCCTTTTGTATGATAAATCATACAGTACTCGTCTTGAGCTACTACGCTGATTCCTAACGCGATTAACTGCTTTTCTTTTTTAGAAAGAGAACCTTCTCCAAAACATGCTTCAGTAAACGCATTAAACGTTTTTGTTACTTCCGGCAATTTTTCGCTAAATTTCCCAACACCCATTTTATAATCATGAAGTGCTTGCTCAGTTGAATGACGTGCTTCTTGCTGCATAACGTCAGCTCCCATCATCAGTAAAGTTTTCACGGTTAGTATGCGTGAGAAAAATAAGAGTTATTCGTTTTCCCCCATACAAAAAAAGCACTTGCCCAGAGTGGACAAGCGCTTTTCTTCTATTATTTATTTACCGGCAGTACTCCGCCTTTGTATTTTTCTTTAATGTAGTCTTGAATTTCTTTAGAGTGAAGAACTTTCACTAAAGCTTTCACTGTATCTTTATTTTCGTCGCCTTTGTGAACCGTAATGATGTTTGCATAAGGGTTATTTTCTTTGCTTTCCACTGCGATTGGATCTTTTACTGGATCTAAACCAGCATCGATAGCATAGTTAGCATTGATAACAACAGCGTCACCTTCATTATTTTTGTACATTTGAGGTAGCAATCCGCCTTCAACATCGGCTTTAAATTTTAAATTCTTCGGGTTTTCTACGATATCTTTAATTTGTGCATCTGTTTTCTTTACGCCTGGTTTTAATTTGATTACGCCGGCTTTTTCAAAAATCGATAAAATACGTCCTTGCTCTGCTACTGCATCACGCATAATAACTGTGCCGTTCTTCGGAAGATCTTTTAAGCTTTTGTATTTTTTAGAGTAGATACCGATTGGTTCAATGTGAATGGCACCGGCACTTACAAAATCATACCCTTTTTCACCCTTGTGATCTTTCAGCACTGAATTCATATAAGGAACGTGCTGGAAGTAGTTTGCATCAATTTCATTGTTTGCAAGAGCTGTGTTCGGTAAGATGTAATCTTGGAATTTTTTAATTTCTAAGTCGATTCCTTGTTTTTCTAAAATCGGTTTTGCTTGTTCTAAAATTTCAGCATGAGGCGTATTAGATGCACCCACAACAATTTTCTTTTCATCTTTTGATCCATTGTTAGATCCACATGCAGCTAATCCTACTACTAGCGCAGATGTTAGTGCTAAAGCCGAAAGCCATTTTTTCATAATAAATAATCCTCCCTTTATCTTTTATCAATTTTTGCAGTAATCGCATCTCCAATAAGTTGGATAATAAATACAATAATCAAAATTAAGATCGTAGCAGCTAGCGTTACATCATTATGACTGCGCTGGAATCCTTCTAAATATGCAAGATTCCCAAGACCTCCAGCTCCAATCACACCCGCCATTGCCGTATAGCCGACTAGCGCAATCGTCGTTACCGTCAAACCAGAAATTAAAGCTGGCAGCGATTCAGGTAACAGCACTTTAAAGATAATAGTGCTTGTTGTTGCTCCCATTGATTTAGCAGCTTCAATAACACCTTTATCAATTTCACGCAGACCAATTTCTACAAGACGCGCATAAAATGGTGCTGCTCCCACAATTAAAGCAGGTAACGCTGCATTAGCGCCTAAAATACTTCCTACCAATGCTTTGGTAAATGGAATCAGTAAAACAATTAAAATAATGAATGGAATGGAACGAAAGATATTTACAACTGCTGACACAATGGCATATAAAGGTTTGTTTTGCCAGAGCTGTCCTTTGGACGTTAAAAATAAAAGCAAGCCCAATAAAATACCTAGAACAAACGTGGCTATAACTGAAATAGCCGTCATATATAGTGTTTCATTTGTCGCTTGAATAAAATCATCTAAAATAACGTTCGGAAATAGTTTCTCAAACATTTGTCATTACCTCCACTTCGACCTGCTGCTCATGAATGTATGCAATGACTTTTTCAACTTCTGTTAATTCTCCGTCTAAATGAACGAACAACGTCCCGTATGAACCTGTTTGTGTATGAGAAATCTTTCCTTGCAAAATATTAATCGTTACATCAAACTGTTTTAAAATCGTTGTAATGAGCGGTTGCTCTGCTTTTCCGCCAACAAACGTCAGCTGAATAATTTGCCCGCTTGGATATAACCCCTGTACTTGTTCAATTGTTTCAAACGTTTCTTCTGGTTCAGAAATCTGTTGAACGAATCGTTTTGTAATCGGCTGCTTAGGTTTTCTGAATACTTCTAGCACTTGTCCTTCTTCTACCACTGCCCCATTTTCCATAACGGCTACCCGATGACAAATTTTACGAATAACGTGCATTTCATGAGTAATCAATACAATGGTTAACCCTAGCTTCTCATTAATATCTACTAACAGATCTAAAATGGAATCTGTCGTTTGAGGATCAAGCGCTGATGTTGCTTCATCACACAGCAATACTTTTGGGTTATTGGCTAGCGCTCGAGCAATACCAACACGCTGCTTTTGTCCACCGCTAAGCTGTGATGGATAAGCATTTTCACGCCCTTCAAGCCCGACTAACTTGATAAGCTCGTCTACTCGTTTCATTCTTTTTTCTTTTGAGATCCCTGCTATTTCTAACGGAAAAGCAATATTTTCTCGCACCGTACGCGACCACAAGATATTAAAGTGCTGAAATACCATACTAATTTCTTGTCTAGCTTTTCTGAGTTTTCCGCCTTTAATTTTTCCAATATCATTACCTGCTACTTCTACCGTTCCTGTCGTTGGTGTTTCTAACCCGTTTAGCAAGCGAATTAAAGAACTTTTCCCCGCTCCGCTATAACCAATAATTCCGTAAATTTCACCTTGGTTAACGGTTAGATTCACATTATCAACAGCTGTTATTTGACCACTTTTGGCCTGATAAATTTTTGTAACGTCTGTTAATGTAATCATATTTCTTCACCTTCTTTAGTAAAAACTTAATTATGTTAGGTTGCCCTATAGGATGAAAAAGCCGTAAAACAATTTTCCCCATCAAAAAAGCCTCTCTGCGCATGACAGAAAGGCTCGATATTTAATCCTTTCTCTCATCTTTCAAAGCGCATAGCTTTGCAGGAATTGGCACCATTTCAGTTAGTCTGACGGTTGCCGGGTTTCACAGGGCTCAGTCCCTCCACCTCTCTTGATAAGAGTTCGCAACAATTATTTTGTTTTTGGGAAATATTCATTCATTTATGAACATTCATGAGTGTGATTTTAGCATGTGTCAGATAGGCTGTCAACAGATTTTGTTCTTGGGATAATATCCCAAGATTCCAACAGCCCCAACGGTTCACTCTCTTTCAATTTCTTCATTTTAAACAAACGTTTGATTATCGAAGCTCTTCAAGTAAGTGCTCGATGGAATGAAACGCATAGAGTTTTTTTACCATTTCGCCATTTTTCACTTCAATCAAACAAGGTACACTTTCAATTGAAAATATTTCTGCTTTTGAAGGCATATAATTTAAATTGCTCATTCCGATGGTCACACCGGGCAGCATCGCTTCTGCTACGGTTAACATTTTTTTTGCCAGCTGACATGTCCCGCAAAAAGGTGTATGGAAAAAGATAAACGTTCTTTGTCCTTCTTTTAACTGATCGTCAAGTTGTTTTTCGCTCCATTCTTGCATGTTGCTCATTCCTTTTATGTTAAAAATTCTGCATTAACATCGATATTGGCACTCAGTAATACTGTTGCTATGTGATGTCTAGGGGCGGTAGCAACCTCTCGGTACATTTTATCAATATATAGATGCTCTGCTTCCGGAAGCTCTCGTTTAAATTGTTTTCTTAGCTTATTCCCTGAATCATCAGAGTCAACAAGTATGTATACCTCTTTGTTAAACGTACAGTCAATAATTTCATCCAGCTTTGATAAACTAATCGTACCGTTTGTACAGATAATTTCAATTGGTTCTCGAATGATATCTTGGATACGCTTTTTATCTGATTTTCCTTCGACAATAATTACTTTTTCAATTTCAATTAGCCCCATTTTCATCACCCATAATCGTCAGTTGTATAGTAACATCATTTCTTTATGCTATACAATATTCGTTAATGTATCACAGTTCACCTGTTTTTTAAAAGAAATTTGCAAGAAAGAACTGTTTTAAAAAGCAGCTTAGGCCATATTGTTTCCATAAGACAAGAAAAACAGTGGCAGTTGCCACTGTTTAGCACCATCCTGCTTCTTCGTCGCAGTCTGTATATTTTTGCGTTTCACCTTGTTTTTGTACATCCGTATATTGATAGAACTTATTATTTTCTTGCGAATAACCTTCTTCAAAGCGGTATTCATTGCCGCTTGTTCCGTAACTAACTTCACCAATTGGCTGCTTATCAACATATAATTTCATACCGCCGTCATGAAATTTAGCTGTAACGCGATCTGTAACGTTCATTTTTTGTTTTTCAAACATAAAAAGACACTCCTTTAGCTTGTTTACTAATAGAGTGTCCAGTCAAAAACTTTTCATAAAGACAATTTATGGAGGAATATTATCCTTCGTTTGTCATTTCTTCGTATTGCTCTGCTGTCATTAGCTTATCTACTTGAGAAGCATCAGACGGTTTGATTGTAATCATCCATGCTTCTTCGTATGGAGATTCATTAACAAGTTCAGGGCTATCGCTTAAGTTGTCGTTTACTGCTACAACTTCACCGCTAATTGGTGCGTAAAGCTCAGAAACTGTTTTTACTGATTCAACGCTGCCAAACGGCTCGTCAGCTTCTACTGTTGCTCCTACTTCTGGCAGTTCAACGAATACGATGTCGCCAAGCTCAGCTTGAGCGAAATGCGTAATACCTACGCGGACAACGTCCCCTTCTGTTTTTACCCATTCATGCTCTTCAGAATAACGCAAATCTTTTGGTGTACTCATCTTAATCCCTCCAAAATATGTATCGTAATTTGTTTATATAAAAAGCGCCTTCAACGTGGAGAACACTTTCTACAACCTAAAATAACTTCCTATTAACAGTGTAACGTAAAAGGTAAAAATTTTCTATTTGAAAACTTACTTCCACACGTCCTCAAACTGCTCTTCTTTGAAGCCAAGCGTTACTTTTTGTCCATCTGTTAGCAGCGGACGCTTAATTAACATGCCATCTGACGCAAGAATCGACAGAAGTTCATCTTCACTCGCACTGCTTACTTTATCTTTAATTCCTAATTCGCGATATTTTTTACCGCTTGTATTAAAGAATTTTTTTAATTCTAAGCCGCTGTTCTGATAATAAGATTGCAGCTGCTCTTTTGTTGGCGGGTTTTCTACAATATGAATTTCTTCATACGCTACTCCGTTATCATCCAGCCACTTCTTAGCTTTTCGGCACGTACCACACTTTGGATATGAATAAAAAAATAATGACATTTCGTCAACCACCCTTTATTTTAAGCTTTTTTCGTATTTTAACACATCCTTTATCATTTACCTAGATAGAGGCTTCTTAAACAAAAAGGAGCTCGTAAAACGAGCTCCTTTTCCCTTAAACTGTGAACTTCTCTACTTCTAGAAGCGTTTTTGCAATCTCGCGCTTTACACTAATTACATTAATTGGTGTATAGCGAGTTAACTTGCGAAGAGACGAAAGCATGACTCTAAGCGTATCACCTTGTTCAACGCCAATTAACGTTTCCTTTGCATCTGCTTCAATTCGATTAAATGCTTCTTGGCAAAATACTTGCGTATATTTTACCTTCAAGCTGTTTTGATCTGCACCTGTTTTGGAAATCGCTTTTTCAGTACGTAAAACAGTGGATTCCATTGCATATACGTTACTAATCATATCGGAAATATTAACGAGAATTTCTTGTTCTTTCTCTAATTCTTTCCCATACTTCTGTGCAGCTAGACCTAAAAGCAAGAGCGCAATTTTCTTTCCATTTTGCACAAGCATTTTTTCTTGATCTAACGGCTCATTTCCTACTTCCTGCGGCATAAGCATCATCAATTCTTCTTGAAGCGTTTGTGCTTTTTGAAGCAGCGGAAGCTCTCCTTTTAGCGCTTTGCGTAAATATGTGCCTGGTACTAAGAGTCGATTAATTTCATTTGTTCCTTCAAAAATACGGTTAATGCGGGAATCACGATACAGGCGCTCAATTTCATACTCACTCATAAAACCATAGCCTCCGTGAAGCTGGACGCCTTCATCTACGATGTAGTCAAGAGATTCCGTGGCAAACACTTTGTTTAATGAGCATTCAATGGCATATTCAGCAATGGAAGCGGCAATTTGCTTTCCGTCTTTTTGCTGTTCTTCTGAAAGCTGGCCCATATGGTCTTCAAAAAGTCCTACCGTACGATAGACGGAGCTTTCAGTTGCATATAATTTAGAAGCCATTGTTGCTAATTTTTCTTGGGTTAATGAAAATTTAGCGATTGGCGTTTTAAACTGCTGACGCTGGTTAACATATTGAGACGTGATTTCTAACGCACGTTTCCCTGCTCCAACTGCTCCAACTCCAAGCTTGTAGCGCCCAATATTTAAAATGTTAAAGGCAATCACATGACCTTTTCCCACTTCACCTAACACGTTCTCTTTTGGAACAAGTGCATCTTCAAGAATCAACGTTCTTGTTGATGAACTCTTGATTCCCATCTTCTTCTCTTCCGGTCCAACCGATACGCCTGGAAATTCGCGTTCAACGATAAAAGCAGAAAATTTATCGCCGTCGATTTTCGCGTACACGACGAACACATCAGCAAATCCGGCATTTGTAATCCACTGCTTTTCTCCATTTAACACATAGTGTGTGCCTTCTGCGTTAAGGCGAGCTGTTGTGCGAGCACCGAGGGCATCGGAACCAGAACCAGGTTCTGTTAACGCATATGCTGCTATTTTTTCCCCAACTGCTAAAGCAGGTAAATATGCTTGTTTTTGCTCTTCTGTTCCAAATAAGACGATTGGCAATGACCCAATTCCTACGTGAGCACCATGAGTGATGGAAAATCCGCCTGCTCGAGACATTTTTTCAGCAATTAAAGCCGAGGTAATCTTATCTAAACCGAGTCCACCGTATTCTTCCGGTACATCTGCACCAAGCAAACCTAATTCACCAGCTTGTTTTAATAACTTTACAGAACGGTCAAACTCATGCTTTTCTAAATATTCCACTTGTGGAAGGACTTCATTTTCTACAAATTCATCTGTCGTCTTGGCAATCATCTTTTGTTCAGATGTATAATCCTCCGGCGTGTAGACGCGGCTTGCATCGCCTTCTTCAATTAAAAAGCTTCCACCTTTAATCATTTGTTTTGTTTTATTTGACATGTTCATATCCCCCTTTGAAATAATTATGCTAACAATTCAAATACACCAGCAGCTCCCATTCCTCCGCCAATACACATCGTGACAATTCCAAACTGCTCATTTCGACGCTGCATTTCGTGCATTAAGCTAAGAGTCAGCTTAGCTCCGGTACAGCCTAATGGATGACCTAAGGCAATAGCGCCTCCGTTTACATTTACTTTATCTTCATTAATATTTAATTCACGAATAACGCCAAGTGCTTGAGAAGCAAATGCTTCATTTAATTCAAACAATCCGATATCAGAAAGCTCCAGCCCTGCTAGTTTAAGAGCTTTAGGAATGGCAGCTATCGGGCCAATCCCCATTACTTCAGGCGGAACTCCTCCAACTGCAAATGAGCGAAACTTAAGCAAAGGCTTTAACCCTTCTGCTTCAGCTTGCTCTTTATCCATTAGAAAAACGGATGCAGCTCCGTCACTTGTCTGCGAAGAGTTTCCAGCTGTTACGGATCCTTTAACTGAAAAAGCTGGACGAAGTTTTCCTAATACATCCGCAGTTGTGCCAGGACGAACTCCTTCATCTTGAGAGAACATCAGCTTTTGTTCACGGAGCTTATTGTTTTCATCCACTTTTCTAAGCGTCACTTCCACCGGAACAATTTCGTCGTTAAACTTCCCTTCTTGAAGTGCTTTTGCTGCTTTTTGATGGCTGCGTACAGCAAACGCATCCTGGTCTTCACGTGAAATGCCGTATTTCATCGCTACTTGTTCTGCTGTATGTCCCATGCCCATATAATATTCCGGCGCATTTTCAACCAGCTGAACATTTGGACGCGCTACGTTTCCAAACATCGGAACAAAACTCATTGATTCTGCTCCTCCAGCTAACACTGCTTTGGCTTGCCCTAGCATAATTCGTTCTGCACCGTAGGCAATACTTTGCAAACCTGATGAACAATAACGATTAATCGTTATTGCTGGCACCGTATAAGGCAAACCCGCAAGAGCGCCAATATTTCGAGCCATATTCAAACCTTGTTCTGCTTCAGGCATCGCACAACCAATAATTAAATCATCAATTGGTCCTTCGTATCCGCCTGCTCGGCGAAGAGTTTCTTTAACCGCAATGGCTCCCAAATCATCAGGCCTAACACTTGCCAGTGAACCTTTTTTTGCTTTTCCAACCGGTGTCCTAGCACCTGCTACAATAACTGCTTCTCTCATTTTTTCTCCCCCTTAATTACGCAGTGGTTTTCCTTTAACTAACATGTGCTGCATACGTTCTTGAGACTTCGCTTCTCCAACAAGGCTTAAAAACGCTTCTCTCTCTAAGTCCAGCAAATACTCTTCATCAACTTCCGAACCAAACGCTACACGTCCTCCAGCTAACACAAATGCTAACTTACTAGCAATTTTATAATCATGTTCTGATATATATCCTGAATACTTCATGGATTGAGCTCCTAGCAGCAACGTTGCATATCCTGTTTCTCCAACCACAGGAATTTTAGTTCTTACAGGTGGTTTATAGCCCGTGTCATGTAAAGCAAGGACTGAGTTCTTCGCATCATTCAGCAAGTGATCTCCGTTTACGCTGATGCCATCATGACGATTTAAAAAGTTTAGCTGTCTAGCTTCTGCAGCAGAAGCAGATACTTTTGCAGTAGCAATTGTTTCAAATGTTTTATTGGCAATTTGCTGAAGATCGAGCGTTACACCGTTAGGTAAACCATTTAGCTGTTTGATATAAAGCTCCTTATTACCTCCTCCACCAGGAATGAGTCCGACTCCTACTTCTACAAGGCCCATGTAAGTTTCAGCAGAAGCTTGAATTTTAGCTGACGGTAAGCAAATCTCTGCTCCGCCTCCAAGAGTCATCGCAAATGGAGCTGCAACAACCGGCTTTTCATTGTATTTCACCTTCATCATTGCCTGTTGAAATTGTTTAATGACAAATTCAATTTCAAAATAATTGTCATCTTGTGCTTCCATTAAAATCATAGCTAAGTTAGCGCCAACGCAGAAATTTTTCCCTTGATTTCCTATGACCAGCCCTTTATAGTTCTTATTCACTTCTTCAAGAGACTGATTTAATAAACTAATAATATCTAGCCCGATTGCATTGTTAGGAGAGGTGAACTGCAGGCACGCCACATCATCTCCTAAATCAATTAAACTCGCTCCGCTGTTTTCTAAAATGACATTATTTTGAGAACGTAAAGATGACAGATGAATCACCTTTTTATTTTCTTTTACCGCTTTATACTCTTCATCTTCGTAGTAAAGCGTTTGACCTTCCATTTCTTTATAGAAGCTTGTAAATCCATTTTCCTGCATTTGTTTTACCCACTGCGGAACTGCTAAACCAGACTGCTCCATCTTCTCAATTGACTTTTCTAAACCAATTGCATCCCACGTCTCAAAAGGACCCATTTTCCAGCCAAATCCCCACTTCATAGCTTGATCAACGGCCACGATATCGTCGGCGATTTCATTTTTTAACTGTGCTGCATATACAAGAACGGGACTGATCACATTCCAAAGAAGCTGTCCGGCACGATCATCAGAATATATAAGCGCTTTCATTTTATTTTGCAGCCCTTTTGCCTGCTTGCTTAATTCGGTAGAAGCTGTTTTTAACTTCTTTCTCTCGACGTATTGAAGTGTACTAGGATCAAGTTCCAAAATTTCCTTTCCTTTCTTCAAAAAGAAGCCTTGCCCTGACTTGCTTCCCAGCCAGCCATTTTCCTGCATTTGTTTCATAAATAAAGGGACATCGAACACTTCTTTTTCTTTGCCTTCTACTTTGTCAAATACATTATTGGCCACATGAATAAATGTGTCTAGACCCACTACGTCTAGTGTTCGAAACGTTGCGCTTTTTGGTCTTCCAATTAAGGGGCCCGTCACAGAGTCAACTTCTCCCACGCTGTAATTGCCTTTTAACATTTCTTGAACGGTCACAAGTAAACCGTACGTACCGATACGGTTGGCGATAAAGTTAGGCGTATCTTTTGCAATAACTACTCCTTTACCTAATACATCTTCACCAAACGTTTTCATATATTCAACAATTTCTGATTTTGTGTCATGAGTTGGAATGATTTCTAATAACTTTAAATAACGCGGTGGATTAAAAAAGTGCGTTCCTAAAAAATGCGCTTTAAAATCTTCTGAGCGTCCTTTAGCCATTTCGTGGATCGATATTCCTGAAGTATTTGAACTTACGATACTTCCTTTTTTTCGTACACTGTCAATTCTTTCAAACAACTGCTGTTTAATATCAAGACGTTCCACTACTACTTCAATAATCCAATCACACTCGCTTAACTGCTGTAAATGATCTTCAAGATTTCCTGGCGTAATTAACGATAGTGATGACTTCGACGTTAAAGGTGCCGGTTTTTGCTTCTTTAATTTAGCTAGAGCAGTTGTACTCAACCGATTTCTCACTTGTCTATCTTCAAGCGTTAGCTGTTTTTTTTCCTCGTCTGCTGTTAATGAAGTTGGAACCACATCTAGCAAAAGCGTTGGAATTCCTACATTTGCTAAATGAGCTGCAATTCCAGAGCCCATAACTCCTGAACCTAAAACGGCGGCTTTTTTTATGTTCATAATTATCCCCACATCCCCTTTAATATATTGAATGAATAATCATTCATTTTATGCGTAAAAAAAGAGAGTCACTGTTAATCTCTGTTTTTACTATAAAACATTTTTTAAATTTTCGCAATATATTCACAATATTATCTCTAACTATTTTTAATGTGTTTGGTTATCTTAATACACAGGAGGTGATTTTGTGAGCAAATTAAAGAAGGATCCATCGTCAGCAGGCGTAAGCGCAGCAAGCGTTAAAGGAAATGCTGGACCGGTCAATGAACCGCACGGACGCGGCAAAAAGACATCTCAAAACCAACAGTACACAAAGCATAACACTCAAGGACATTAACCTCAAAATCGAACATGAGTAATCGAATCATGTTCGATTTTTGATTATTTTTTACTTTGTCATCACGACCATTTCATTATTATTTTTTTACAATTCCTTTTAAGACAAATGCAACATTTGCAGGTCTTTCTGCAAGGCGCCTCATAAAGTACCCATACCAGTCCGTTCCATAAGGAACGTACACTCTCATTTTATATTGTTCTGCTACGAGCTGAACTTGCCTTTCTGATCGAATCCCGTATAGCATCTGAAACTCAAACTGATTCATTGAAATTCCATGCTTTTTAACAAACTCTTTTGTATACTGAATGATTCGTTCATCGTGAGTAGCAACTGCTGTGTAGTGACCGTTTAATAAGTGAAGTCCAATGATGTTTTGAAAGTTTTCGTCCACGTCTTCTTTATCAGGAAAAGCCACGTCTGCTGCTTCTTTGTACGCCCCTTTCACTAACCTTAATTTAGGAGCATAAGCATCTAATTCACGGATGTCACTTTCTGTTCGATATAAGTATGCTTGAAGCACCGTCCCTACGTGTTCATACTCATTTTTTAATTGTTTAAATAGCTTAATCGTCTTGCTGCATCGCTTATAGTCCTCCATATCAATCGTCACAAATACGCTATGTTTTTCCGCTTCTTCAAGAATACGCCGCATATGATGAAGCGCCAAATCTTCTGAAATATCTAGCMCCATAGACGTTAATTTTAAAGAAATTTCTGAATCTAATCTTTCTTTGTGTATAAGGTGAATGGCCTTTATGCATTGAGCTGCAGCATGATCCACTTCAACTTCACTTTCCACAAACTCGCCAAGATAATCAATCGTTACTTTTAATCCCTGTTCATTTAGCTTTTTTATCACACTAACAGCTTCATCGATGGTTTCCCCTGCAACAAAACGTGCTGCTCCAAAACGTAAGCCATAGCGCTTAGCCAGCTTTGTTAACTTTTTGCTTTTTGATAACAATAAAAAAAAGTTTCTTATCGTTTGTTCCAAAGCAACCCCCCGCCTTCACTTGTCATACGCCTCACAAAATTTATTTAATTATCATTAATTTTACCATTTTTCAAACTAGATAGGCACCCTTTATTAACGTATGCACACAAAACCAAAAAGCGACCGAGAGCTTTTGGATAAAAAAACATCCATCAGCTTTGTGATGAATGTTTTTATTCTGGTTTTCGCTGTGACGCTCGATGCGCTTCATTCAGCTCTTTTATTTCCTTCACAATCTCGACCATTTCCGCTTTTGCTTCTGGATATAATTGATTCCAATGCTTGGTTAAAGGCGGCATGGATTTTGAGATATGGTTGTAAAGTGCCCACATTTTTACTTTTTCTTGTAGCCGCTCGTCGTTTTGACCAACCATTAGTTCCGTATACTTTTCAATTAAACCGTCGAATTGCTCTTGAAAGGTTTTACTCATGCACAATCACTCCTTTCTTTGGTTTACAAATAACCGGACACGTTCGACAATAAGTCTTTTTATCTCCTGTTTGGTAAGACAAACAGCACGTTTGCCGACCTCTTATCTCCTGCTTTTGCTTCTCTACTTGAAGAGGTGAACTGTACCTAGCAAACGGATTATGATGGTATGAACCAAAGTGATGACCCTCAGCTTCTTCCAACACATATCGTAAATTCTTTTGTACTTGCACATTTTGTATTTCTTCATTTGCTAAAAGCAAATCCCAAAGCCAGTGGATATAAACAGCTACGTTTTCCCACAGCGTCAGCTTCGAGATTTTTGTCACTTTACGCAGTGATGACCATATCCGCTCAATGTGATGAGCAAACAATTCATCAAGAAGTTCATCAAGAAGAATTTTCCGATTGTCCTCTGTTACTTCTTTCGTCTCAATTTCTGAGATGAACACTTTTGGGAGCCACATCGTTTCAGCGTCTTCTGTATGCAACGAAACATTTTTAGTCGATGCATTTATCTTTTTTTGAAACACAATAAATGAATACAAAGCCGCCACCACAACAAAGCTATACCGCTTAGCTAACATGGAGGCAGCTGCTCTCAAGTTATCAGCCTCCATCGTCTGTTGAATCCATAGCAGCTGCATCCGCAGCGTGCTTTCATCCATGCAGCTGGAGGGAGACAACCTATACAGCGAGTTATCTTTAAACGTACAGCGGAATTTTTCTGCTAACTCGCTTTGCTCTTTCTTATTGAGCATGCTGCGTTTCAACGCGCAGCTTATTCACAATACATCGTCCGCGCCCATGAGGAATACAAAGAGGCGTTCCAAATAACGGATCCACCGTCACTTCACAGTTCATATTAAAGACTCGCTGTACTAAATCGCAGTTAATGACTTCTTCTGGTCTTCCCTGTGCATAGATTTTTTTATCTTGAAGCGCCACAATATGATGAGCATAGCGGCAGGCTAAGTTTAAATCATGCAGCACCATTACTATGGTACGATTTTCTTTTTCATTCAGTTCAAACAACAAGTCCAAGATCTCAATTTGATGCGTCATATCTAAATACGTTGTCGGTTCATCAAGTAAAATAATATCCGTATCTTGTGCTAATGTCATAGCAATCCATGCGCGCTGACGCTGTCCTCCAGAAAGCGAATCAACTTGACGATCAGCCAAGTCTGCTAACCCTGTTGCTTCGAGTGCATTTTGTACTTTTTCTTCATCTTCTTGAGACCACTGACGGAACCAATTTTGATACGGATAGCGCCCTTGTTTAACAAGCTGAAGCACTGTCAGCCCTTCAGGTGCAACAGGACCTTGCGGAAGAATTGCTAGCTGCTTTGCAATTTCCTTGGTCGGAAGAGAGGAAATTTTAGAGCCTTCTAGTAAAATAGAGCCTGCATGTGGCTTTAATAGTCTTGCTAGTGAACGCAGCAGCGTAGATTTTCCGCATCCATTACTGCCGATAAAAACCGTAATCTCACCCTTTGGGATGGTAACGTCAAGCTCATCTATAATCATCGCTTCTCCATATGATAATGTTAGCGATTTTGTTTCTAACGAATGCATGCGAATCGCTCCTTCTACAAAGAATGCTATACGTTTCTTTGTTTGTATAGTAAATAAATGAAGTACGGTGCGCCAATTGCAGCTGTAAATACACCTGCTGGCACTTCGATTGGCAAGAAAAATGTTCGGCCAATTAAATCTGCTGCTGTGATTAAAATCGCTCCGATTAGTGCCGATAGCGGTATTAAAGCTCCGAACGAAGAACCTACCAGCTTTCGGGCAATATGTGGAGCAAGCAATCCTACAAAGCTAATCCCGCCGGCAAATGCAACGGCGCTTCCTGTTAAAGCTGTACTCATCAGTAATAGTGCCAATCGATTTTTTTGAACGCGACTTCCAACGTTAGTCGCAATTTCTTCACCTAATTCTTGAACATTTAAATTTCGAATCATTAAAATCGTGATTATAACCAGCCCTATTGTAACAGGAACTAGTACGGAAACACTGGCCCAGTTTGAGCCATACACCGTTCCTGTAATCCAAATATTTGCCTGGCTTGCGCGATAGATAGGACCCATAATCATAAACAGCGTGGTCATAGCTTTCGTTAACGCTGTTAATCCAATTCCTATTAATACTAGTGTAATAGGAGAGACGCCATTTTTCCAGGCAAACACATAAAGTAAAAGCGCCACTGCCAATGCACCTAAAAATGCGCTAACAGGCATCCAATTAATACTTACGGTTAACGAGTTGCTTTTATCACTAAATAGTGTCAAAAATAACACTACACCGACTGACGCTCCCCCTGTTAATCCAATTAAGTCTGGTGAAGCAAGCGGATTTCGCACAAGCCCCTGCAAGATAGCACCTGCAATGGCTAAACAAATACCGGCACAAATGGCAACGATAATGCGCGGAAGTCTAAAGGAGGTAACAACTAACCGTTCAAACTCCAGTCCATGACCCGCTAAAATGTTAATCACACGAAAGGGATTGATAAATAAGTCACCCGTACCTGCACTTAATAAAAAAAGAGCAATAAGTGCAGCTGAAAAACCAGTGATAATCAAAGCTGCTTTTATGTTAATTAAAAATGAAATCCGCTTTAAGCGAAGAGATAAGTATGTTTTCATGACGCCTTCGCCCCTTTCCTTGCCATGTAGATAAAGAAAGGTGTACCAATAACAGCAGTCATGACTCCAACAGGGATTTCTTGAGGCATAATGACATACCTAGCCGCAACATCAGCTAATAAAATTAAAATCCCGCCGGCAACCGCACTATAGGGAAATACCCAGCGATAATCTTGTCCTACAATTGCTCTTACAACATGAGGAACAATGATTCCAACAAAGCTAATCGGACCGGCTACTGCAACGGCTCCACCAGCTAAAATGGCAATAATGATCCCGCTTATAATTTTCACAAGAGCCGTTCTTTGACCTAATCCTTTAGCTACATCTTCACCAATCGTTAAAATATTAATTTTTGAAGCAATAAAAAACGTGACAATAATTGCTAGCACTACATAAGGCAGTATGCCATACAGCATTTCCACCTTGCGCCCTTGAACAGACCCAGCCAGCCAAAAGAGAACTTGATCAAGTGAAGATTCATCGACAGCCAGCAGACCTTGTGTTAAAGAAGAGAAAAAGGCTGCAATAGCCGCTCCTGCGAGCGTCAATTTAATAGGCGTTAATCCTTCTTTTCCGATGGACCCAAGAAAATAGACAACCACTACGGTTAATGCCGCTCCTACAAATGCAATCCATGTAAAAGCTTGAAGTGAATTGACCGAAAAAATCATCACTGCAACAACAATAAAAAAGCTGGCCCCAGCGTTCACACCAATAATATCTGGTGAAGCAAGTGGGTTTTTCGTTAACGCCTGCATCATTGCTCCTGCAATTCCTAAACAAATACCTACCACAGCACCGATTATAGCGCGCGGCAATCGAATATTTTGAATAACTATGTGCTCATTCGAACCGTTAAACGCTTGAAAAGCTTCAAATGCTGTCTTGATACTTGTATCTGTGTATCCGAGTACGATACTTAATCCAATACAGATTAAAAGCAGCATGATTCCAATGATGAGCCCTATTACTTTCATTTGAACACTGCGTAGCATCATTTTCATTGCTCTCCTCTAAGATGATTCCTATATATATCTAACCTTTAGTTTAGGAAACATTGAAAAAAGTGTCAATGATTTTGAGAATCATTTTCAATTTTTAATTGACACCGCTTAAAAGTTAGAATATTATCTTAATTGTTAATGAAAATCATTATCACTTAAGAGGAGGAAGAGATGTGAATACATATTCTAAAGGCAAGTTGTCATATTTGTTATCCATTCTTACCATTATGACACTGCTTGTGCTGGCAGCCTGCGGTAATTCAAACAGCGCTGACGATAATAAAAAAGAAAAAACTGAGGGTTCTGGCGAAACTTATACAGTAAAACACGCAATGGATAAAACAGAGATTAAAGGAACACCTAAACGAGTGGTCGTTTTAACAAACGAAGGTACTGAAGCTCTGCTTGCAATGGGTGTAAAGCCTGTGGGTGCTGTTCAATCATGGTTAGGAAATCCGTGGTATGACCATATTAAAGGTCAGATGAAAGGCGTTAAAAGTGTAGGTACAGAAAGCGAACCAAGCTTAGAAGCAATCGCAGCTTTAAAACCTGACTTGATTATCGGAAATAAGATGCGCCAAGAAAAAGTATACGATCAGCTGAGTCAAATTGCTCCGACTGTATTTTCTGAAGAGCTGCGCGGAGACTGGAAATCAAACTTTAAGTTATATGCAAAAGCTGTGAATAAAGAAGAAAAAGGTAAAGAAGTATTAGCTGACTATGACAATCGCGTAGCAGATTTAAAGAAACGTCTTGGTGATCAGTTAAAACAAAAAATCTCAGTTGTACGCTTTACAGCTGGAGACGTTCGTATCTATCATAAAGATTCGTTCTCAGGCGTTATTTTAGATCAGCTTGGCTTTGCTCGCCCTGAATCTCAAGACAAAAATGATTTTGCTGAAATGAATGCAACAAAAGAACGCATTCCGGCAATGGACGGCGATCAGCTATTCTACTTCTCTTATGAAACGGGAGACGGCGAAGCAACAAAGCTTGAAAAAGAATGGATAAACGATCCGCTTTTCAAAAAGTTAAAAGTAGCTCAAGAAGACCATGTTCATAAAGTAGATGATGCTACTTGGAATACAGCAGGCGGTGTGTTAGCAGCTAATATCGTACTTGATGATATTGAAAAAATCTTCTTAGATAAAAAACAATAATAATATGAAAGAAAGAGCTTCGACGAACCGAAGCTCTTTTTGCATGTATAATGTATTTCCTTTCATCGCACACTAACCGTGGTCTCACTTTATTAAATAGGAGTGGTGAAAATGAATTCAAAAAAACAGCCTAAAAAGCAGCCTGATACAAATGAAATGGCTGACCGTCAGTTCGAAACAGAAGATTATAACCGACAAGATGCACTCTCACAAGGCCTAGCAGAAACACATGAGCAAGTAAGCGACGCCTATCAAGAAGGATCATTTGAAGATACAGATCGTTAATAAAAAAAGAGCTGACTCTAAGTCAGCTCTTTTTTATTTTGAATGCTGCCATGCCGTTTTAGGCAATGACATGGACATCCACTGCTGGCGCTTTGATTTATCAATCGTTACTTTCTTTGCTTTAATTCCTTGTTGAATCAGCTGTTTCATTAGTTTATCAATTGACTTCATCGCTATTCACCTCAAAAGCGGAAATTTGTTTTGCTTCTACTTTTTTACTTTTTTGCGCTTAAACTTCATAAAAAACTCATAGACAATTGGAACGATAATGAGCGTAAGCAGCGTAGAACTTGTTAGTCCTCCGATTACCGTAACCCCTAGCCCTTTTGAAATAAGGCCTCCACCTTCAAATCCAAACGCTAATGGAAGCAGTGCACCAATCGTTGCAATAGCTGTCATTAAGATCGGGCGAAGACGGGTCATTCCAGCTTCTAGTAACGCTTCACGCGTCGACAGACCCTCTTGCTCTTTATGAATCACGCGGTCAATCAGAACAATTGCATTGGTTACCACAATTCCAATCAGCATAAGAGCTCCAATCATCGAAGAAATGCTGATTGTTTCTCCAGAGATTAACAGCGCCACTAGTGCACCAATAAGTGTAAATGGAAGTGAGAATAAGATAGCAAACGGTGCTAGCCCTCCACCAAATGTCAGTACTAGTACGAAGTACACGATACCGATGGCTGCGAGCATAGCAATTCCTAATTGACTAAATGAGTCATTAATTTGCTCTGATGCTCCGCCAAAGTTAATATCCATATCACTGGGCAAATCAATTTTCTTCACTTCTTTTTGAACGTTAGAAGAAACGCCGCCTACATCGTCACTCTTAATATCGGCACTTACCTCTGCATAAATTTTATTATCACGACGAGTTACCGTATTCGATGTTTTACCTTTTTTAATATCGACAACTTCATTTAATGTAACTTCCTGTCCAGTTTGAGAGGTCACTTTTGTGCTTGAAAGTTCGGTAAAAGTAGAGAAATCCTCTTTTTCTTTTGGAAGGTATACGTTAATTTCGTTTCCATCTTTTTGGATAGTCGTTAATACTTCACGCTGGCCAAGGTTCGAAATTTGCATGCCGATTTGACTAGCAGACAAGCCCAGTTTAGCGGCTTTCTTTTGATTCGGTACTAGCGTATATTCATCAAACGTATCTGAAAGCGTAGAATCGACATTTTTCAGTTCTTTATGCTTGTCTAAAACATGCTGAACTTTATCAGCATAAGGTTTGATTTCATCTAAGCTATCTCCGTAAATAAGGACGTTTAATGAATTATTGCTACCGCTAGACGCCGTATTCATTGAGCCCCATTCACCTTGATTTGCTTGTTTATTAAGAGCTTTTAATACTTTATCCTGCTCTTTATCAAAGTTTTGTGTATCCTCGTCATATTGCACAAATGTTAAAACGTTATTTTTGCTTCCCGGATTAAAAGAGTTACCTTCACCGAACGAATACTGAACCGTTTTGACACCATCTCGCTTCATCAAGTACGCTTCTGCGCGATTTGCTGCTTTTTCTACGTCGCTTTGAGACTGTCCGGCTTTCGGTGTATACGTAAGCGTCAGCGTTTTTTCTTGATCGGATGATAAGAAGCTCACGCCAATAGAAGGAACTAAGAATAAACTTCCTACTAACAGTAGTACGGCTAACCCAAAGGAAATAAGCTTATGGTTTAGCGTCCAGTTCAAAATTCGCTTATATCCGTGCGCTAGTTTGCTTGGTTTTTCTTCTTTTACTTTTACATTTGTTTTAAATAACGAATGAGCAAGCATTGGCACGAGTGTTACCGCTACTAGCAGCGATGCTAACAGTGCAAAAACAACGGTTAACGCAAACGGTAAGAATAGCTCTCCTACCGGTCCTTCTACTAGACCTAACGGTAAGAATACGGCCACGGTTACGATTGTAGAAGAGAAAATTGGAACAAACATCTCTTTCGTTGCCGCGACAATTAAATCTTTTCCTTTAAGCTTTTCTTCCTGATAAGCCATGCGGCGGTAAATATTTTCAATAACGACAATGGAATCATCTACAACCCTTCCAATGGCTACAGTCATCGCTCCGAGCGTCATAATATTTAAAGAGATATCCATTGATTTGAGCGCTAAAATGGCGATTAATAACGAAAGCGGAATCGAAATAACGGCAATAATCGTTGAACGAATATCACGTAAAAATAAAAGAATAATAATAACCGCAAAGACCGCACCGATAATAGCTTTATTTAGCATCGTATGAACAGAATCTTCAATCGGTTTACCTTGATCAAAAATATTGTCAACATGAAGGTCTTTGTTTTTCTTTTCTAGGCTATTCATTTTTTCTTTAATATCATTTACAACATTTACTGTGTTCGCATCCTTCGCTTTGACAACTTGTACAGCAATTGAAGGTTTTCCATTCGTGCGAGAAATAGATTCTGCTTTCCCCGTCACTTTAATATCCGCAATTTCTTTTAATTTCACAGTGGGAATAGAAGCTGCGGACGGCGCCTGCTGAACGGCTCCTTGTGTCTGCTGCTGGCTCATTCCTTGTTGCTGATCTCGAGCAGCTCCTTGACTAGGCACAGCTGGAATCTCTAAGTTTTCCAAATCTTTTTCTGTTGTCATCTTTCCGTCTACCACAACAGATTTTTGAGATCCATCCATCGTATACGTACCAGCCGGCACTTTTGCATCAGATGCTTGGATAAGCTTTTTCACCGTATCTTCATCGAGTCCCAGCTGCTTGAGCTTGTCTTGTTTGAATACAAGTTCTGCTTCTTCAACTTGTTCTCCTGACACGCTGACCGAAGAAATCCCCTGCACTTTTTCAACTTGTGGAACAACAGTATTTTTTACATACTTCGTTAATTCTTCTAATGATTTTTTATCATCTGAAACGCTTAATGAAATAATCGGAAAATCACTAATGCTTTGTCTTGAAACATTTGGTTCCTCTACATCATCTGGCAGATCTACGTTTGAAAGAGCTCGTCTAACTTCGTCTTCTGCCTTTTCCATATCTTTACTAAAGCTATATTCAACTTGAATAGTAGCCATATTTTCATAAGAAGATGAGCTAACTGTGTCAACGCCGCTCAGTCCCTGAAGCTTTTGTTCAATCGGCTTACTCACCTTATCTGCCACTTGTTCCGGAGTGGCTCCCGGATAAGTTGCACTGACTGTTACAACAGGCGTTGAAATATCAGGAATGGTCTCTAGCTTCATATTAAACCCTGAATACAGCCCTGCAATAATGACAAAGAGTGTTAACAGCCATACTGCAAATTTATTTTTCAATGAAAATTTAATAAACTTCCCCAATGCATATCCTCCTTCAAATATATGTATACTAATGAAATTGACTGATCGGTCACAACAACTTAAAATATAAATGACTAACCGGTCAGTGTCAACCCTAAGCAGGCTTTCTCCTACCATGTTCATAATAAAGACATATTTACGATAAATCGTTTTTTAAAGGAACTGACTCCCGGTTTTAACTTTGATATATACCTTTATCTTTTTTAGTGTATGATACTATTATCTAACGAAATGAATGGCTAAATTGTTCAATAAAGGAGGTAGAATACATGAAAGAAAAAGAAAAGAGAATAATTGAAGCTTCGATTAAGCTTTTTGCAAAAAAAGGATTTAATGCTACCTCTGTGCAAGAAATTGTAGATGAATGCAACATTTCAAAAGGTGCATTTTACCTGCACTTCAAATCTAAGGATGCACTTTTATTATCAATTCTAAACTTTTACTATGAAAAGCTGTTTAGCTCTGTTTATGCTCTCGACGAGGAAGTAAACGATGCCCGCAGCCGCTATATGAATCAGCTCATCTATTTCTATGAATTTATTACGGAGCACAGAGATTTTATTATCATGCAAATTCGTGAAAAATCTATTCCATTTAACAAAGAAGTGGAGACCTTTGTTCATAAAATGCAGCGAGAAACGTTTTACTTTCATCGCAAAAGCCTCGTTAGCGTATACGGAGAAGACGTAACTCCTTATATCTCGGATTTAACGAAAATGATTGAAGGTATTCATCATTCCTTTTTAGAAATTATTATCTTCAATCAATTCGAACTTACATTTAAAGAAGTAGCACAGTACATAATGGACCGAGTTGATGTATTAGTAGAAGATTTATTAGCTAGAAAACCTCGTCCCCTTATTCCTGCTTCTTTTGGTGAAGATATATATGGAAAGGAAAGAACGACTTTTCTCAGTAAAAATGAGCAGGTAAAACAAGCTCTTGAGGAAATTAAACATCTGCTAGACACCAGCGATCATATTTCTGATGAGCACGCAGACAGCTTTCACATTTTACAAACGGAGCTAAAAAAAGATAAGCCTACCGCTGCTATTGTAAAAGGCATGGTTGGAAATTTAACGGAACTTAAACCGTTGGAAGAACCGCTTAATCTTTTAACAGCCTTACTCCAACAAAAATAACAGAAGGCTTCAACAAGCCTTCTGTTATTTTTCTGCTTTTGAACTAGATACTCCCCCAGATAACACGAACTTCATTGCTTCTTCCGGCTTAATATCTAACCATTCAATTTCTTCTTTTGGAATCAAAAAAGTAAAACCAGCTACTTGAAAAGTTTGCGGAACATAGACGGCTACGTGGTCTTTTAACGAGTGAATCACCTCTTCTACTTCTTCGGAGGTCACAAACCCTATGACTTTCATTGACGTGCCGGGCATCATCACTAAAACTACTTTTGAAAAGGACTTTTTTTCTCCAAGAAAAGATTGAAGCGTATCTTTAATGACGATATATAGCGTTTTAACAAGCGGTATTCTTTCTAACAACCGGTCAATTAAGTTAATGATTTTCCCTGCAAAAAAACGAGTGGATAACCATCCTAAGAACGTAATTAAGACAAGAGTCGCTAAGATCCCAACCCCCGGTATATAATCCTGCTTCATGTAGGGC